>NVSM01000002.1 GCA_002401225.1 bacterium | reverse complement strand
GCGGCTGCGGTTGAGAAAGCGATGGCGGCGGTGGCGAATCAGGGGAAGGCGAAGTAAGAGGGGAAGGGACTAGGGATTAGCCACTAGGGACTAGGGAAGAGAAGACACAGGCGGGACGCCTGTGCTACCAGTGCAATGCTGTTGGAAGCGAGTTGAAGTTTTCGTAGCCCGATTCGGTGACGGCGACCATGTCTTCGATGCGCAGGCCGCCGATGGATTTGGAGTAGAGACCGGGTTCGATGGTGAGGACATCGCCGACGACGAGTTCTGGGGCGTTGTAGTCGAGCAGTGGTGGTTCGTGGACATCGAGCCCGATGCCGTGCCCTGTGCCGTGGGCCATGGTGGTGTGGGTGTCTGGGTCGGATTCTTTGGCGACGCCGAAGGAATAGCCGTGGGCGGTGATGACTTCGATGGCGGCTTTGTGGACATCTTCGCCGGTGGCTCCGGGTTTGGTGGCGGTTTGTGCGGCGGCTTTTGCTTCGAATACGGCTTTGTGCATTTTGGCGAGTTGGTCTGGGATATCGCCGTGGCAGATGGTGCGGGTGCAGTCGCCGTTGTAGCCGGTGGCGCGGATGTGTGGGAAGATGTCAATGATGATAGGTTGCGAGGTATGGAGGACGCCTGTACCGCGGTGGTGGCAGTCTGCGCCGAYYGGSCCGCCGGCGACGATTGAGCCGTGGGGGGTGGATGCGCCTCGTTGGAGGAATGCGATGTCGATCAGGGAGATCATGTGCTCGGAGGTGAGTGGGGTGCCTTCGTGGATGAGTTGGCCGTCTTTGTCAGCGATGGTATTGAAGATGAGTTCGCAGGYGKAGCGCATGACTTCTTCGGTGATGGCTTGAGCATTGCGGAGGTGGGCGAGTTCGGTTTCATCTTTGGCTCGGCGTTCCATGATTCCGAGATCAATATCACAAGTGAGGGAGATGCCGGCTTGTTCGATCATGTGGGCGTAGACCAACGGCAGGGTTCGATCGGATGTGACGCTTGTGATGTAGTTCTGTTTGAGGCACTCTGCGAGGGCTTGTGCGGTGGCGATTTCGCGATCGCCGGAGAGCCCGCCCGCTGGGGTGAAATCGGCGTTGCAATAGAACTCGTCAGCGTGGGCGGATTGTTTGGCGCGGGCGATCTCGATATCGCGGAGGATGAGGATCCGTTTGCCGGTGGGGAGTTGGATGTAGACGGTTGGATCGCCGACAGAGAAGCGGATATTGTGGAACAGGGAGAGGTTTGTTTGTGGGATGCCGGCGAGGACGATGGCGTGGTGTTCGTTGGTCATGGGGAAGGATAGGTAGGAAGAGACGGGCTAGAAGCCCATCCCACTAGAGTGTCTAGGATGTGTGCATGAGAATAGCGACATGGAATGTGAATGGACTCAGAGCAGCGATTCGTAAAGGGTATGGCGAACATATCGAACGGGTCGGGGCGGATGTGATGCTGCTCCAGGAGGTGCGGGCATTGGYTGAGCAGTTGCCTGCGGATTGGCAGGAGCCGAGCGGGTGGGATGCAATCTGGCATCCGGCCGAAAAGAAGGGGTATTCGGGGACGGCTGTTTGGGGGAGAGAGAAACTCAAGGAAGAAGAGCGGGGGGCTGGGGAGGCTGATCCGGAGGGGCGGGTTGTGGTGGCCAAGGTCAATGGGGTACGGGTGGTGAGTGTGTATCTGCCTTCGGGATCGTCGGGGGATCATCGCCAGGCGGAGAAAGATCGATGGCTCGGGTTCTTCGCGGAGTGGTCGGCGAAATTTTTGCGATCGAAAATTCCGACAGTGTTGGGTGGGGATTTCAATATCGCGCATCATGAGCGGGACTTGTTTTATCCAAAAGGGAATGCGAAGAGCTCGGGGTTCTTGCCACATGAACGGGAGTGGATGGGCGAGTTGCTTGATATGGGGTGGAGTGATGTGATCCGTGAGAAGTATGGCGAAGTGGATGGGCCTTACTCTTGGTGGTCGAATCGTGGGCAGGCGCGGGCGTTGGACAGGGGATGGCGGATTGACTACATGCTGCTCAATAAGGCGGCAAAGAAGGTAATGACGGATTGCCATATTGATCGTCAGAGCGGGCTTGAGGTTTCGGATCATGCGATGGTGGTGGTGGATTTGGATATTTGAAGGCCTAAAAGCGACAGTATTTGGCTCAAAGCCGATATTCTTGGACGAAATGAAGGATATTGCTGTCGGCTTTCGCGAGATTTTGATATGATGAGGTCATGTTCCGTTCGGGTCTACAGTTGCGCCGAGGGTTTACGCTCATTGAGTTGATGGTGGTGATTGCCATCATCGCGATACTCATTGGGATTATTGTGCCCACTGTTGGGTCGGCTGTGGCGACTGCGCGAGGGTTCGCCTGTCAGATGTCTCAGCGATCTGTAGCCTTTGATTTTCAGATCTTTGCTGATAAGCAGCTGCATGGCGATCGTGGTGATGATGAGGGGCGGCATTCGTTCCGCATTGAAACTTTTCAAGAGAGCCAATATGGTGTTGATGAGTTCTGGATGTGGGGCGAAGAGGTTGGTGTGATTGAGTTGCCGGATTCGCAGGGGAATGATCCGATGCGGTGTCCGAGTGTTCGTCAGCCGATGACACTGCGGAATAATATTGCGTGTAGCAGCGGGGCTGTTGGACCGAGCGCGAGTATCTCGTATGGGTTTAATGGGCGGTTGAATCGTATTGAGCAGATTGACGATCGGGGTCGGCCTCGGGCGGTGAGCGTTCGGTTGCGTCCTAACATTTTATCACATTCTGATGTTCCTTTGTTGATGGATATTGATGGGCAGCGGGCAGACATGCTTGGTGTGAATCCGATCTATGTTGCGCCATCACTTGATTCCCAAGGGGCGTATGCGAATGACCGGGTTTGGTTCCCTGGGCTTCGTCATGGCGGGAAGGCGAATGTTGCTTTTATTGATGGGCATGTCGAGAGTTCGAGCACGCCTTCAACTGAGCAGGGATGGCGATGGTCGTATCGCCCGAGCCGATGATAGTTTGAGTACTTATGTCTCTTCGTTCCAAGTTTACGATTGTGCTTACGCTTTTGGGTTTGACATTGGTGATCAATGTTGTGCTCAGTGTCTGGAGTATTCGATTTCTTGAGCGAGAGCTTGCATGGCCATTGCGATCGGCACAGCCTGTGCTTTCTGGTTTTCATGAAATCAAGCAACTCGGCGAGCAAGAGGCCAAAGCTCTGCGTGATTTGCCGAAGACTGAGGGTGATGAGCGAACAGATCGAGTGGCTCTTGGCGCTGAGTTAGTCCGCTTGGAAGCTGATATTGCTGATGTTCTTGATGAGCTTGAAGCGTTGCCTACGGTTTTAATCCGATCTGGAGCGACGACGACACGGAACTTGGCGGATCGGTCTGAGGTTATTGTTGGGTTGATGAATCGTTGGGTGGATGATGGCTCATCTGAGGCACTTGATGATCTCTCACAGCAGATTGAGGTTCGGCACGAGTTGATCGGGCGGGTTGAGGCACGGTTTCTTCAGGATGCTGGACTCGCAGCTGATTATGGTGAGAAGTTGACCTTTGTGATACTAAGTATTATTGGGGTTTCTGTTGGCGGGGCGATTGTGAGCGGTTTGTATGCTGCGATTTTGCTTCGTCGGTGGATTATTGAGCCGGTGGGATTGTTGCGCATTGGCGCGCAGAAGCTTGGGCGAGGGGAGTTTGATCATCGGATTGAACTGCAAGCGGGCGATGAACTCGGGCAGCTTGGCGATGAGTTTAACCGGATGGCCTCTTTGATTAAGGCGATGCAGGATGAACGGGTAGAACGCGAGCGTTTAGCAGCGATGGGGGAGATGGCGCAACGAACAGTGCATAACTTGCGGACGCCCTTGGCCGGGATTCGTGCGCTTGCTGAAACAACGAAGAGCGAGCTCGATGAAGGATCTGAGTTGGGTGAGATGCAGGATCGGATCATGGCATCGGTTGATCGGTTTGAGATATGGTTGCAAGGGATGTTGCGGGTTTCATCGCCTATGGCTCTTGATTTGGCATCATTCCAACCTGGAAAGCTTGTCGAAGATGTGATCCGTTCGTTGAATGATGCTGCGAGTGCGCGGTCTATTTTATTCGAGATGATCGATGAAGGATTGCCTGAATCTGCGATTGGTGATTCGTATCATTTGGATCAAGCATTGACAGCGATTTTGAGTAATGCGATTGATTTCGCCCCCGCCGACACTGTGATTGAGGTCCGATGTTCACTTGATGACCGTTATTGGACTGTTCGTGTGATCGATCATGGGCCGGGGATTGAATCGGGCTTGCATGCAGCGATATTTCGGCCATACTTTACTACGAGAAAGAGTGGAACTGGCATTGGTCTTGCAATGGTAAAGAGGATCATTGAGCAACATCACGGCATTGTTGGTGTTGAATCTCCGATTGATCCTGTTTCGGCATCGGGAACCATGTTTATGATCAAGGTTCCCGTTGATGCGAAGATCCGCCCGTAGTATTGAATGGCCAGTATTGGCCAAATGAGGTAGTAGATGGCCAATATTCTGCTCATCGAAGATGATGAAACTTTACGGTTTACGATTTCGCGTGCGCTGCGAAAAGCAGAGCACGAGGTGGAATCGGTTGAGTCTGTCTCGCAGGCTCGCCAGTGTATTCAATCCGCTCCCTTTGACCTTGTATTGACAGATGTTCATCTGGTTGGTGATGAGTCGGGGATTGATTTTATTGAGGAGTTACGAGCGGGTAGTTTTCGTGGCGGGGTTATCGTGATGACTGCGTTTGCGAATGTGGATGATGCTGTTCGGGCGATGAAGCTAGGCGCTGATGACTACTTATCCAAACCGGTTCGGCTTGAGGAGCTGGGTTTAATTACCGAGCGTTTGCTCGAGCAGTATCGTCAATCAAAGCAGCTTCGGTTGTATCAGCGGATTCATAAAGCTGGACAGAAAGAGAAACGGCCAATTGGTCGATCCGATATATGGATGAGAACACTTCAACTCGCAGAACGGTTAGCTCAGATTCCAGTTGCGAATCGAACTGTTGATCATGGGAGTTCGAGTGGTGGGGCGGTGACTACGGTTTTGATTTCTGGTGAAACAGGTTCCGGAAAAGGTGTGGTTGCGCGGCATATTCATGCTTCTGGAAAAGACCCAGATCAGCCATTTGTGCATGTGAACTGTACGGCATTGCCTGGATCGTTGATCGAGAGTGAGCTCTTTGGGCATGAGAAGGGTGCGTTTACTGATGCGAAGGAAGCTCGGGAGGGTCTCTTTGAGATGGCTGATGGTGGGACTATATTCTTGGATGAGATCGGCGATTTGCCTATAGAGTTTCAAGCCAAGTTGCTGACTGTTTTAGAAGAGGGAAAAATTCGGCGAGTTGGATCTGGGAAAGAGCAGACGATTCGAGTGCGTATTCTTGCCGCGACGAACCGGGATTTGGAGAAGAAAGTTCGTGAAGGGACTTTTCGAGAAGATTTATTGTTTCGGATTAATGCTTTTACGCTTACACTGCCGAGTTTGCGCGAGCGGGATGATGACGCTGTTGAAATTGCGGGGCATTTGCTTGCCAAACTTCGCAAAGAATATGGATTGTCTCAGATTGATTTTAGTGTGGAAGCGATCGAGCGTATTCGGGAACATCGGTGGCCGGGGAATGTGCGTGAGTTGTTTAATATGACACAGCGAGCAGCGATGCTGTGTGATGGCAAAGAGATTGTCGTTTCTGACCTTGGACTTGATCAGCAGAGAAGTGCTTCGGGTGCTGCTGAGCGATGTACTACACAGGCACCGGGCGAACTCCGATTTAACTTTGAGGACGGGCCTCACTCTGCTGAAGAGATCGAAAAGATTTTGATGATTCAGGCACTGGAGTTTACGAAGGGGAATGTATCGAAGGCTTCTCGGTTGATTGGGATGCAGCGATCGAGTTTTCGGTATCGTATTGAGCGGTATGACATTGATGAGATCGTGCAGGAAATAGTTGGACGATGAAGAGCTTTGTGTTCAAKYYKGRYYKKSYGTKTGMYYSYKSCMMGYTGRTGGCAAATGAGCCTGGGGTTTGGATTGATCCGCAAGGCGATGCAGCTATTCGGAGAACAGATGTCGGCAATAATGCTATTTTACCGGCAGGATTTGAGCCGATTGATTTGCTTGAGGTTCGACTCGATGGCTGGATGCCTGATTTGCCGACACTGAATGCGTATGTTGGAACAACGATTGTTGGCGAAGCAGATTTGATGCGGATGCGATTGGTGTTTGATGGGTTGGTATCGCCGCCGGGGCCTTTGGCTATTGGCGGGACAAGCTATCAGCCTGCCCAGTTTGGTGATCGCCCGGCGTATGGATATATCGAGTTGGATATTGATCATGAGAGCGATACGGGCGGGGAGTTTATGCCTTTGGCTCGGAATCGGTATCTTGCCAATGTTGGTCGGTTTTCGATGAACCCCCTCGGATCAATATCGAGCCGAGTGGTTCGCGATGCTGGTGATATGGACTCTGATTTCAACTCTGAGCCGAGCTTTGAACGCAGCGGCGGCGAGTTTACACTCATCTTGTGCGGGTGCTTTGAGCCGACAATCGTTTATCAAGATGGGAACGAAGATTCGATCTTTGATCCTGGAGAGTTGTGGGTTGTGAGGGGCCGATTCTTTGAACGGTTCGAAGCCTATCAAGATGAGAGTGCGTTCTTTGGTGGATCTGATTTTGGATTGTTTGATCCTGAGGTTGACCTGTTATATACGCATGATTCAACTGCTGATCAAACAACGATCACGCTTGTATTCCCAATCACGCAGCTCGGGGCATCGATTCTTGATGGAACGAGTGAGCAAGGGATTGATTTTAGTTTGTCGAACCATACATCAATCGAAGAGGCGTTGGATGATTTGATTGAGGGGGTGCCATTTACCAATGGTGATCTTCGACAGTTGATTGATGGCTGGGATGGCCAAGAAGTTTCTGATTATCGTGATCCAACAGAGTGGATCGTCAGGGCGTTGGTGGGGACTGCTCCGATAGTGCTTGATCCGAGTGCTTTGTTTGTTTGGACAGACACCGGGTTTGGAGAAGTGTTTGGGGATCTCAATGCCGATGAAGTTTCTGATGTGTTCGATGTGGAAATAATTGAAGAGGCTATCGCCGATCGCGATGGTACATCGAAGGACGCTGACGGAACGGTCAATGGTCAGGTTGCGATACCGAACTTTGGATTCTCATTTGATATCAATGATCTCAATGGAGATGGGGTAATTTCGTTCGCTGATACTTCGCTGATTCCATGCCTTGCGGATCTCAATGGGGATGGGGTATTGAACTTCTTTGATGTGTCTTCATTTTTAGGTTTTTACGGTGCAAACAACCCCGCCGCTGATTTGAACAACGACGGGGTCTTGAACTTTTTCGATATTTCTCGGTTCTTAGTGCTGTTTGGAGCCGGGTGCTAGCGTTGACATTATCCGTCGTGCTTGGCTTTCCAAGCGGCATCGATTTTCTCGATTGTGGGGAGCGGATTTTTTTCAAACTGCGGGATGCACATTGAGCAACAGAACTTGACGAGTCGGCCTTGATGAACTACTTGGATTGGATCGCCCATCGAGCCCAGTGGCTCTCCTGAGATTGGGCAAGTGTTCAGTGGGTAATGTTCGCTTTGTTGTTCGATGACGAGTTGGTCAAGCTTGGCGATGTAGGCG
Organism: bacterium; assembly: GCA_002401225.1. GTDB lineage: Bacteria > Planctomycetota > Phycisphaerae > Phycisphaerales > UBA1924 > UBA1924. The sequence goes on along the minus strand of NVSM01000002.1, from coordinate 93,159 downwards.
GATGGGTTCTTCTTCAACTTGCTGATGCACACTTTGCAACAGAGTTGGACAAGACGATTGTTGTAGACAAAGTTGATTGGTTCGTCGGCATCTTCACCTGCGATTGGCTCATCGGAGACGAGGCAGGTTGTTGCTGGATAGAAGGGGAGTTGGGCGGCAATGATTCGTTGATCGATCTCTTTGAATGAAGCTCGAAGATCTTTCTCGAATGTTGGCACGCACATTTGGCAGCAGAACTTGACTTCGCGGCCATCGTACACTTTAACGATCGGATCGCCCATGCCTCCGAGTTTTCCGCCTGATATTGGACAGGTGTTGAATGGATAGGCAACTGTAACAACTGCTGGTTGTTCAATCAGTTCGATCGATTCGATTGTTGCTGCATCTACTTCGTAAATGCCGAGTTTGGCATTGGCGACAAATGAATCGCGTGCGGTTTCATCCCAGTCCATGAACTCGCTGTTGCAACCTGGGCAGCAGAAGGCGATGGTGTCGCCTTTGTAGTCGAGGGTTGGAACCCCGTCCACAATGGCCTCTTTGCCAACTGGACACATGGTGTTAACCGGTTTGTCAGTATTTTGAATGAGTGTGTTCGTTGCTCTACTGGCATTCAGATCTGACGCTGCAAAGTTTGTCGATGTGAGAATGGCAATGCACATGCTTGCCGTGATGAGAGTGAGTCTATTCATGATTGGTATCCTTAAGCAAAGGGGCTTTGAATCGTGTTTGATAACGATGTTTGATTTCCTGTGTCCAGCTATACAGTATAGGGACGACGAACCAGGTTATTGATGCGACGGTCATGCCTCCGAAGGTGGGGATGGCCATTGGGATCRYSWKRTMTKSGMCWKKTSYTGWRYKGGTAAGCACTGGAAGAAGAGCGAGGATTGTGGTTGCACTGGTCATAACCGCGGCTCGAATGCGCAGGCGTCCACCCGTGATGACCGATTTGCGGATGGCTTCGATTGATTGGGGTTTGTCTTCTGCGAACGATTGTTTGATGCGGATGGCCATGATGAGTCCGTCATCGGTGGCGATGCCGAAGAGGGCGAGGAAGCCAACCCATACTGCAACCGAAAGGTTGTATGGACGGATTTGGAAGAGGTCTCGTAGGTTTGTACCCAATAGATTGATGTCAAGGAACCAGGGTTGGGCATAGAGCCAGAGCATGATAAAACCGCCTCCCCATGCGACGAATACTCCCGAGAAAACCATGAATGTGGTGGCGGCAGATTTGAGTTGTAGGTAGAGAAGCATGAAGATAATGATGAGTGAGAGCGGAAGTACAAGCTTTAGGCGGCGTGATGCTCGGAGTTGGTTCTTGTACGACCCAGAAAAATCAAAGCTGAGTCCGGCGGGAACAATGAGTTCGCCTGAGTCGATTTTGGAGTTGATGAATGACTTTGCATCGTTGACCGCAGTTACTTCTGCCACTTCCGGTTTTTTGTCAAAGAGTACATAGCTCACAAGGAAAGTGTTCTCGCTTTTGATCACTTGTGGGCCGCGTCGGTAGTTGAGTGTGGCGAGTTGTGCCAGTGGGACTTGTGTTCCGTCTGGCGCGGGGACGAGAACATTGGTCAAGGTTTCTGGTCTGTCTCTGAGTTCGCGGAGATAGCGAACGCGTACTGGGTATCGCTCTCGGCCTTCGACTGTCGAGGTGAGGACTTTGCCGCCGATGGCGACTTCGATTACTTCTTGGACATCGGAGATGTGAATTCCATAACGGGCAATTTTCTCGCGATTGATTTCTATCTCGAGGTATGGCTTTCCTACAACTCGATCTGCAAATACGGCTGCGGAGTTGATTGATGGGACTTGTTTGAGCAGCGATTCGAGTTGTAGGCCAAAGGACTCGATGGTTTCAAGATCTGGGCCGTAGACTTTGATTCCCATTGGCGCGCGGAATCCTGACTGGAGCATTATGATTCTGGTTTCGATTGGCTGGAGTTTTGGAGCGCTTGTTACTCCGGGCATTCTTGCAGCGATGATGATCTCATCCCAGATATCTTGCGAAGATTGGATGTGATCGCGCCATTGGCGGACGGGCTCCCCGTGTTCACTTTCTATGAGTTCACCGGCATCGTTTTTCTCGAAGAGCAATCGTTTTCCTTGGTCATCGGTGATGTATTCGCTTTTATACTCGATGATGGTTTCGATCATTGATATTGGTGCCGGGTCCAACGGGCTATCGACTCGGCCGATTTTTCCGACAGCCAGTTTTACTTCGGGGACGGACATGATTCGGAGGTCGAGTTCTTTGAGGATGTCGATTGATTCGCCGATGGAAATATGGGGCATTGCGGTTGGCATATAAAGGAACGAACCTTCATCGAGCGAAGGCATGAACTCTGAGCCTAGGCCCGGGAGGGAATGTGCGATCGATACAACTGGCRTCGTTTGACGGACACGATCTGGCAGCCAACTCCAGAGCTGATCAAAGCCGAGCCAAACGGTTGAGCCGAAGAGTATGACAAGCAGTGCTGGGGAGAGTGCGATTGCTTTGTGGCGCAGTGCCCATGTGAGGATATGCGGAAAGAGTAGTCGAACGATCCAAAAGAGAATGAGGAGTATGGCAACAGTTGCTGCGATGAAGATTGTGTTTGTAATATGTCCAGACTCTGGACCGAGTGGTTCCCATGATTTGGCGAGTACAAGGAGGACGAATGCGACAACGATGAAGTTGATCGACCACCGAGCGGATTTTGATAGAAGCCTTGGAAGGCTTGGCTCGACAATATGGAATACTCCAAAGACAGCGATGAGTACGCCCGGTAGTGGGGTGAGAAAGAATGCGATTACAATGCCTGTGATTACGATGAAAGATGATGCTGCGATTCGGATAGACTTTGTTGGAATCCGAAAGCCCATGAGCAATTGAGCGGCGGCGGGTAGGATTGTGAGCGCGACGATGATCGATACAATCAGTGCAAATGTCTTTGTATAGGCGAGGGGTCCGAAGAGTTTTCCTTCGGCAGCTTGCATGGTAAACACAGGGAGAAAACCGATGATTGTAGTCGCGACCGCTGTGAGAACAGCCCCGCCGACTTCTGCTGACGCTCTATGAACGACTTCTAAGCGTGACTCATCGGGGGATGCTTCATCGAGATGTCTTAAGATATTTTCGCAGAGGACAATTCCCATGTCGACAATCGTGCCGATGGCGATCGCGATTCCTGAGAGTGCAACGATGTTGGCATCTACATGGAACATTTTCATGCAGATGAATGTGCCCAGAACGGTGATCGGGAGCATGAGCCCGATGAGCATACTGCTTCGAAGATGCATGACCATGAGCACGACTACGATGATGGTCATGTAGACTTGTTGTTCGATTGCGGAGTGCAGTGTTTGGACAGTTTCTTTGATGAGACCTGAGCGATCGTAGAATGGAACGATCGTGACTTGAGACTGTGTGCCATCGTTGAGTATTTTGGATGGCAACCCTGGGGTGATGAGTTTGATTTTTTCTTTTATCGCTTCGATCGTTTCCATTGGGTTTTCGCCGTAGCGTGCGATGACGACGCCACCAACTGCTTCTACACCTGCCTTTGTTAATGCTCCTCGGCGTAGCGCAGGACCGAAGGAGACTTTGGCGATATCACCTATGAGTATGGGCTGATCGTCTACTTCAGTGATGGCTGTGATTTCTAGATCTCTGGGGGATTTGATAAATCCGATGCCTCGTACGATGTATTCGACACGGTTTACTTCGAGTGTCCGGGCGCCAACATCAAGGTTGCTTTTGCGGACAGCATTGATCACTTGAGTGAGTGTAACCCCCGCAGCTCTCATGGCATCTGGATTGACATCGACCTGGTATTCGCGAACGAATCCGCCGATAGAGGCGACCTCGCTCACGCCTGGAACGCCTGCGAGTTGATACTTGACCGTAAAATCTTGGATCGAGCGGAGTTCATCTGGACCCCATCCTCCGGTTGGGTTTCCTAGAGGATCTTGCCCTTCGAGCGTGTACCAGAAGACTTGCCCGAGAGCGGTTGCATCAGGGCCAAGGATTGGATTGACTCCTTGTGGAAGTGTTCCAGATGGGAGTGAGCCAAGTTTTTCAAGAATGCGCGTGCGCGACCAGTAAAACTCGATGTCGTCTTCGAAAACGATGAATATTGTGGAGAATCCGAATGCTGAAAAGCTTCGAATGTCTTTGACCCCTGGGATTCCTAATAGCGCAACCGTCATTGGATAGGTGATCTGATCATCTATGTCTTGAGGCGATCTCCCATTCCATTCTGTAAAGACGATCTGTTGATTTTCGCCGATGTCTGGTATCGCATCGACAGGGATTGGATTACTCGGCAGGTCGAGGGTATTCCAGTTAAATGGAGAAACGATGATTCCCCATGTGAGCATAATCAATAACGAGAGTGCAACAATGAGTTTCTGTTCGAGGCACAAACGGATGAGTCGGCTGACTATTCCGGTTTGATTTGAATCGTGTTGAGTGCTCATTCATTCCCCCCTTGCACTGGCTGAAGGGTTTGCTTGATTTCGCCGCAGCGGAGCATGGATTCGCCGAAGTAGGGATTATTGATTTCTGTGCCCTGTTGTAACCACTTGGCCCCTTCGAAATCAAAGGCCATTGGGCAGAATGCGATGTGTAAATCATTCTGTAATCGATGCCCGAACTCTTCTTGTAAATGGATGACTGCTTTACTTATTTGATCGAAGTTTATGCGTGCGTCTTCGATTGTGAGGATTGAATTACCGGGGATTAAACCGAGGCTGATTTGTTGCCAAAGGCCCAATGATTGCTCTTGGAGGCCATCGAGATTTGTATCCTTGACGGCTTCTTTGAGATTGCTGACTGCTTGGATGTACCCTGCGAAATCATCATTTGCAAGATAGATCTGGGCTTTGAGATACACATCAAAGATTGAATCGAGGGCATGGACAAAGTGATTTGGCAACTCATCTCGTTGGGGCTGATCGAGCCTGGCTTGTCCGTGTTGATGATGCAGAGGGTTTGTAGAGAATGATTCATTCTCTTGGTTCATCATGCTTGGTTTGGCAAGAATCTGCATTGCACTATCAACTCTGAAGGCGCCGTTGGAAACAACTCGATCGTTAATGGTCAGGCCTTCACGGACGATGTAAAAATCACCGGCTTGCGCACCGAGAATAATATTTCGTCCTTCATAAGTCGGCTGATCTGTACCATTCACTTGTACATAGACCACCGATCTCGTTCCAGTAAAGAGAACTGCGGATCGAGGGATTACGAGTGGAACTTGATCATTGTCTGAGTTGCTTGCAACAATGCCAAGTTGTTCTGCTTGTACGAGATCCATGCCGCAGATATCACAGTTTCCTGGTTCGTCTTTCACAATGGTTGGGTGCATTGGGCTTACCCATTTTCCAGCGAGGTCTTTCGGTTGCATTACGCCACGATCTGTGAGTTTGGCATAAACAACCGCAGACACAAACATGCCGGGCTTGAGGTTATGATCCGAGTTGTCTACCGCGACGCGCAGGGTGATTGTTCGTGTTTTTTCATTCACTACGGGATCGATGTATGAGATGTTGCCGGTGAATGTTTGGCCTGGGCTCGATTCGGTTGTGAAGGTGACTGGTAGACCCCAACGAAGATATGGGAGCTGAGATTCATAGACTTGCATATCGAGCCACAAACGCGAGAGATCGGCGACGGTTGCGATCGGATCGCCGGTGTTGATGTAGTCGCCTTCTCTTGTTTCGAGTTTGGTAACTACACCCGAAATTGGCGAGTAGATTGTGAGTGCATTTGAATCATGATTTCCTGCTTCTACTTGTTGTATCTGATCGTCGGCGATTCCTAACAAATGCAGCTTGTCTCGCGATGCTTCGAGCATTTGAATGGTAGTCTTACGGAGATAATCGCTTGCTTTGTCGAGTTGATTGAATGCTGCTTTGGCTTGGCGGAGTTCTTCAAAGGCAGCGAGAAGTTCGGGGCTGTATACCTCAGCGATGTGTTCGCCTTTTTGAACAGGTACACCGACATAGTTGGTGAAGAGCCTTTCTATTCTTCCGGGGAAATAGGCGCTTATTCTTGCGACTGCCGTCTCGTCGTAAGTGAGTTTGCCGTAGAGTCGGATGCTGGCTGTTGGATAAAACTGTGCGACCTTGGTTGTCTGAACCTTGCTCATGGCGATCGCAGATTCGGAAAGCACGAGTTGTGTATCAATCAATCCTTGATTTGAATCTGAAACGGGAATGAGACTCATGAAGCAGATCGGACATTTGGCATCTTTATCTTCTAAGCGAATCGTTGGATGCATCGAGCAGGTGTAGAGCTGTGTCGTTGTTTGCTCTGATTCGTTTTCATGAAGGGAGTGAAGATCTTTCGATTTTGTATCTGTGTTTGAAGATCCATATTGATAGCCAAGGAATGCCGAAGCGAGTATGAGCAATACGGCAACGATGCCCGAGCTGTATGACCAAACCGATCGGAGTATTGAAAGTGACTTTGTTGAGTTCGTTTTCATGGTAGATCCTCACTGTTTGGTGATGTGCGATCGGTGTTGGTTGTTTCTATTGGGTGGCCGACGAGTGTATTGAGCATGGCAAGAGATTTGCCTTGCTCAGCGATCGCATTGTGGGCGGCGAGCGAAAACTCTAGGAGTGTTCGCTGCGTATCGATCAGATCGATAAACTGTGCATTGCCGGTTTTAAATGCAACAATTGAAGCAGCGAGTGATTCTTGGGCTTTGGGTATCAGTGTGTTGTTGTACAAGTCGGCACGACGGGCAGCATCGGTATGCTCGAACAATGCGCGGGCGATTTGGGCTGAGAGCATGTTCGTGTTTGTATCAAACTCTCTCGATAGAGCGAGCCGATTTGCGATGGCTTCTCGTTTGGCCGCGGCGTACTTGTCTTGCCAGATAGGGAGGCTGAGACCAAAGCTAAGCATGACAGGATCGTCACCACTCTCAGAAACAGAAGAATTGGCTGCCTGATCGGTGATGATGTAATCGAGCCCGATGGTGAAGTCTGGATAGCGTTGTTTGTGGGCGAGTTGGGTGTTGATACGGGCTTGTTCGATCCGGTGATTGAGTGTTTGGAGATTCGGGTTTGAATCGAATGCGAGTTCAAAGAGTTGTTCAGCGTTCTGGGTTGCGACGCGAATAGGAAGCTCAAACGCGATATCAACATCTGTTTGCGATGAGCGATTGAGAACGGCATTGAGCATTGCAATATACACTGGTCTCAAAGATTCGAATCCTACAAGACGATCCTCAAGCTGGGCGCGTTCGAGCTGGATGCGGATGAGTTGGGAGTGCGAGCTTGCTGATAGGCGGTATTGGGTCCGAACGATATCTTCGAATGATCGCAGCAAGATCAGATTTTCATCTGTGATTTTGATTACAGAATCAAGATAAGACAGATCGTGCAGCGTACTGAGGACGCGCTGGGTTGTGTTGAGTTGGGCTGCGATGTACTGATTCCAAGCTGCGAGGGCAGCCTTTGCTCCTGCATCTTGGCGGTCGCGGAGTTTGCTGATCCAAGGGAACGATTGCTGAATGCCTACTCTTGCTTGTTGAGGCCCTACGCGAGTCTCGACTTCGTTGAGGAAGAAACCGATGTTGAGCCTTGGGTCTGGGAGACTTGCGAGTTGCGGGATACGAGCAGCGGCTGCTTGCCAGCTTTGATACGCACGCTCTACCTCTGGATTATGATAGAGGGCGTAGCGAATGTATGACTCTGGAGTCTTGTCGAGTCTTATCGAACTGCTGTCATCCTTTGAGTCCATCGCTCGATAGATTGAACTATGCAAGGCAGAAGCAGATGCTTCGGGCATGGAATGTGTGGATGTAGGGATATCGAATGGACTGGAACAACCGGCAAGGGTTATTGCAAGCGCAGTGCTGATATAGCACGCAGAGAATACTCTGAGCATGGATAGGCTCCTAGAAATTGGTGATTTTGAACTCGTTCAACTGTTTGGTGATCGGTGCGCTGTGTGCGCAGTTCACCTATATTGAAGAGTTCTAGAGTCGCCAGATTCCTAGGATCGATTGTATTGTGTTGTGAGTGGGGAGGCTCAATGATTGATCACCGATGATCAATCGTGAGATGTATTGGTCATCCGATTCATTCAAGAGAACCAGTTCAACGGTTTCAGGAATTTCGAGGATGAGCTCTGCAACTGATTGTGGAAGTGTGGGAGTAGGGGGAGGATTGGGAATATCTGCGGGGGCGGCTGCGCATGAACAGAGTCCACCAGACTTGGGGCAGATCTTTTCGAAACTCACTGTGCCGCAGCAGGAAACGATTTCGACAACCTGGCAACAGCTTGTACCTTGGCTGCCATGATTCTCTGTAGCCAGCATCGACCCCATGCCAGAAAGCATTGGCATCAGAAGAATCAAGATGGCGAAAATATGGAGTTTCATGGTCTGCTCGAACTGTACCAGATTGGCGTACTCTGGTCAACAACCTGTTTATCGGCAATATTCCCGCTCCATGCCACGGATCCATGATATATCGGACATATCGCTCAATAGATCAGAATCTGCCCAATTTACCCCTCAACTTTTCATTCAGAGGCTGATTCTTCGAAGCCGAAGCCTTTGACCGGGAATGCGCCTTGCTTGGCAACGAGGGTGGCCAGTTTGTTGAACGCTTCTTCACGCGACTCATTTTCACCCTCTTTGGATGCTGTTTTGCTCAATCGTTTGCCATTGATTACGCAAGTTGCGATTGCTTTGAAGAGCTGTTTTTTGGCAGGACGATATGGCTGACCTGGAGGTGTTGAGACGGATTGTGGGCGTTCAACAATGCGTACACCGATTTTGATTGCTTGCTTACTCATTGGTTGCCTTTAGCTTCTCTTGATCGAGACTGAGTTTTTCTCAGTCGTCATTTTGGCGTATTGTAGCGAGATATTGAGCAGCGGCCTTGGCGGTGCTTGCATTGGGGAGGTCAATTGGGATGAACTTCTGGAGCGTTCCTGCGACATCATCTGCGAGAATCGCTCGGTTGGCTCCGAGGGTTGACGCGATTGAGGAATCGACGAGGGCTGCGGAATCTGAAGCACTCATTTGCATCAAGGCCCGAAGCCCAAACTCGCGAACGGTTGATCGTTCCATGGCCCGCTCAGCATTCGTCAGGGTGTCGCACCATGCCAGTGTCCATACGCCAACGGCTGGGCCTTCACGGAGAATATTGGCGAGGGCTTTATCAGGGCTTTGTGCTTCGCTCGATTCATCCATTGAGAATGAATAGTCGTCGCTCTTGCGTAGGGAGCGTAAGCGGTGAATCCCAGCAAGGACAAGGATGATGGGATCGCCGGCATGTTCACCCCGATCGATAACTGTTTGGTTGATCTGAGAAACGGTTTCGTCTGCCTTGTGATGCGTGACGATTTGTGCATTGATACCTGATGCGGTAATGGCGGATGCGATTCGTCCATACATCGCGTCATCATCAGGCGTTGGATCGATCACGAACACGCGTGCCTTGGGCGTTGCTCCGGCGGTAATGGTTGATGCCATGAGCATACCCAGTGCGGGTTCTGGTTGCGGGCCGATGATGAGTAGGTTTGCGCCGGATCGTTTTTGGAGTAAGACAGATGTTGGCGGGGCGATCGCAACGGCATCACCAAGGAGTATTCGCGGCGATTTTCCTATTGGGAAAGCTTGGCTCATTGCAGCTGCGGACTTGTCGAACTGGGCTGGAAGATTGCCTTCGAATACAACTGTTGGAGGGTATTCTTTTGATTGCTTAGGAAGCTGGGCAAGACAAGAATCTCGTTGGGCATCGGGGAGCCACGCGGTTTGGAATGGGCTATTGCCTTCGACGAGTCCGCCGGCGTTGTTGTAGATCGCTTCGCCTGGTCGCTCGAGTAGTCTTGCAGCGTTATTGTCTTCGCCGAGGATGAGATAGGAATCTGCTTCTGAGCATTGCAGTGCGATACGCACGCCAATTTGGCCAAGCGTTGAGCGGGCGAGGGAATAGGCTCCTGCGAGTGTTTGTGACCCAAGGACAACATGCACACCAAAGGCTCGCCCTTGACGAACGAGCCGATCGAGCAAGAGCGTGGCTTCTGATGAAACCTCATCGTCTTCGGTGAAGAACTCCTGGAACTCATCGATCAAGAGCAAGACGCGTGGGAGTGATTCTTGGGGGGCCGATGAACGGGCGGCGGCCAGATCTTGGGAGCCGAGTTTGCGAAAGAGTTCGCCTCGGGTTGTGAGTTCGTCGTCGAGGCGTTTGAGGACGGAGAGCCCAAACTCGCGGTCGGATTCGATAGCGACTGCTCGGATATGGGGAACAGTGCCTTTGGTGTATGCTTTGAACTCAACACCTTTTTTAAAGTCAATAAGGTAGAGTTCAAGTTCATCAGGCGAGTGCCAGAGTGCCGCTGCGGTGATGATTACATGGAGGAGCGTAGACTTGCCTGAGCCGGTACGCCCAGCGATGAGGGCGTGCTGACGCGTTCCCATTCCAAGGCGGAGTTCTTGGTTTTTTTGTGCTCCTGATCGCCCGATTGGGATTACCAGTTCGTGATCGCACGAACGGGTCCACTGCAAGCTTTTTTCTGGAGCCAGGCGGTCGAATGGTACTTCAACTCGGCCGGCTTGTGTCCCGGCTTGTGCGACTCGCTCAAGAACATCTGAAACAATTGAGTCTTCTGGTTCGACTATAGGTGYGATGATGACTTCTTCAAATCGATCATCGATGATCTGAGGCACCCCTTGCTCGAACTGCATCGTAAGCGTTGTCGAGTTGAGGGTTTCTGCGGTGATTGTAGGGGGAAGTGATTCCGCGATGTCGGCAGAAAGGATGGCATATACGCCGCAGCGGGGACCGGTTTCGAGAATGCTTTTTAATCGAGCAGCACCGTTTTCTGTGAGTGCTGAAGGGAGATCTGCGATGATCACGAACCGATAGGGCTCAGAGATTTCTCCTGCGGCTTTGTTGTAGTCTTCGATTGTTTCGTAATCGGCTCTGAGGTATTTCTGAATCACCGTTTGCATGTGTTCGGTGATGTCAGCGAGTTGTCGTTCGATTTTCTGCGGATCAGACCAGATGCGGTTGCCTACGGGCGAGGGCTCTTGATCCGAGAGTGGCATGAAGCCCGCAAACGATTGGCCGATCTCGACTGGATCTGCCATCATGAAACGGACTTTTCCAGCGGGGAACGATGCGAGAATACGAAGCATAACAGATCGCATTGTCGAGAGTGCATTTGATCGGCTTTGTGCATCGTGACGGATTAACAATGAGTGTGGCCCTGGAAGGGAGCACACAACCGGAGTTTGAAGTTGGCTTGGCAGTGCAAGTGTGTTCTGGAGATCTGGTTCTAGCTGTTCGATTCTTGACTCAAGATCAAGGCTCGCATTCGCAACGGTGATGACCATCGGAACACTCTTTGGCTGTGACATTTTGGCAGTGGCTTTCCACGCGGGATTCGAAATGGTTTCGAGGTCTTGAGTTGCTTTGATTCTTTGTTTCCCATTGGAAACAGCATCGATAAGTTGTCTTTGAGCTTGCTTACGAAGTGTATCGATCTTCGCTTGAGCATCCTGGGTTAGCTTTGTACAGAGACTATTGGCGGATTCGATTTCAGTTTCGTGCTTTTCGTGAGCGGAGCTATTGAGTTGAGTTTCCAGCTCTTCTAATGCCTTAAGATCTTTCGTTCGGCGAGTGGAGAGTTCATCAGAAATTTTCTCATAACTCTCATACGCATGACGCACAGCAGATCCTGCTTTTCGTTCGCTGTTCTGTGCGATCACCTGGTATGCCTGCGTTGCGTACCCGATCTCTCTTTTGTTCTTTGCTTGTATCTCAGCAGCACGGGACTCGTGCTGGATGGAATAGATCGCTGCGAGCGATTCTGTATCAGCTTTGGCTTGCAGGATCAAGTCATATGCAACGCTTCCAAGCTCGATCGATTTCTTTCGGCTTCGAAAGAGCTTAAGGATTGCATTATCAGCAACAATTGCTATTGCCAAGTCAATTTTATTGATCAACTCATTCAAGCTCTGAGCACTTGGGTGTTCATGTGACGCAGGCTGATCATGCGGTTCGTTTATGAGCTTTGAAGTGACTGTTTGTCCGAGTTCATGAGCGAGACGGGTTTGCGATTCTTCGAGAAGTTTGGATAAACTGGTGATTGTTTTTTCATTGAGTAGATACTCGGATTGGGCTTTATGAAGTGATGACTCGAGTTGTGCGTCTTCGAGCCAGACTGTTTCTTCGTATTCTTTCTTTGCTCTTTTTAGATGGCCGTTGTGTATGGCCTTGGCCTGTCCTTCTTGTTGGGCTCGCTCTGCGAAAGCCTTCTTGAGCAATGCCGATTGTTTTTCATCGATCTCCGTACGCGTTTTCTTTGCTTTCTGTTGGGTAACTGCGAGCGTTTGCGCGAGGTCTTCGTCCGAAATGTTGACTTTATAGGTGCAGCTTTGGGTGGCTGAAGCAGTAACTTCTTGAAAACTTGTTGTTGCAGATGTGATCGTGTGGAGATAGTGATCGAGTTCGATTCTTATCGACGCGAAGCCATCTGCTTGGCTGTGAAAGCTTGGCGAAAATTCTTCTGTTCTCATTCTTCTGTTCTCATAGGGTTACTCGCATCAGAGTTATTCGCACGCACGCTTGGCCTCATCACATACTGATTGTAACCGATCCATCGCATCGCCGGCTTGGCGGGCGGCGCTCTCGATCGGCGAAATGAACTCTTGTTCAAACTTGGTCGCGGTTGAATCATTCCATGCGCTATGGCAGCGATGCCAGGCATGGTGCAGAACCCCGACGGCATCTGCGAGTATCCCTTTCCCTGCGGCTTGGCTCATAGGGTTTCCTCTGGATCTGATTCAGGTTCTGCTTGATTTTCAGTAGTTTTGATATTTGGTTTGGTTTCGCTCGGCGTTGCCAGCGATGTATAGCTTTCGAGCGCATTGGCAAGCGAGTCAAGCCTTGCAATTGCTGATGTAAGGCTGATGCGGGCGAGGGATGCCATGGGCTGAGTAGATGCACGATAGCGGACTGTTTCTTTTTCGAGCATGCGGATCCAATACCGTGTCCGTTCATATTTCTCTTCAGCCTCACGCACTTGGCGTTTGGCGTGTTCAAATGCTTTCCGAGCATCGACTGATGGGCGAGGATTATCGCCGGTGGTTTGTTGAATGAGCTCTGTGTTCGCCCGGACGACTTGTTCTGAACGAATGCGTATCTGGCGTTTCCAATGAGGTAATTTTTCTCGTTGTAAACGGCCAAGCACTTTCGACGCTTCGCTTTCGGTACTCCGAATCGCAACTTGTGCATTTTCGCCAAAGCGGATGAATGCTGGGCGTAGATCTCTGAGCGACTCGATGTTGGTGACATGTGCGGAGGAGCCCATGTTTATCGCTGCCTTAGATATTCTTCGAGGCGGTCTGCCTTGCGAAGCAAAAACGGAACCTGCTCATCGATTGCTTCTTGAAACTTTGCGAGTTGACGCATGGTTTGTTCAAACTCGTTCTGGAACTTTGCGTGCTCTTGATCTCGCCAAGATTGACTCAGGTTGGCCATCTGCCCATTCATCTGGGAGAGTTGTTGGTCCATACCAGATCCAAATCGCTTGAGTAACTGGGCGAATCGGCGTATTTCTTCGGGATCTGCAACTGCTTTGGCCATAGGTTATTGTACGCTCTCCACAGATCTCTATTCGTGTCTTGATCGAATCAGTTGCGATCATTTATTGAATATGTACGGTGAAGATTAAAATAGCCCCGCCCGGATTCGAACCGGGGACCGAGCCATTATGAGTGGCGAGCTCTAACCGCTGAGCTACGGGGCCGAAGTTTCATATTTGGGAACATTATACGCCACTACTTTGGCGGATGCTAGAACTGGTCCATCGATATGAGCCCTGTTGCGAGTTCAGTGACGGCGAGTTCTGCCTCAACAACATAATCTTGATTGGCTTTGTGGGCGTTGATGAGTCGACGGACGAGTGCGCTGCCGACGATTGCACCGTCGGCGTATTGAACAATCTTGCCGACATGTTCTGGGGTTGAGATTCCGAAGCCGCAGGCGATCGGGGTGCTGGATCTTTTTCTGATGTTCCGAACGCGTTCGGAGATGTCTGGTACATCGTTGGATTCGCCTGTGATTCCTGAGCGAGCGATGAGGTAGGCGAACCCTGTCGATGCGTTTGCGATTTCAACAGCGCGATCGTCGGGGGTGGTGGGGGAGATGAGCAAAATCATCGAGAGCCCATTGGCTTTGCATGCTTTGAGATAGGCATCGGATTCACCTAATGGAAGATCAGGGAAGATGCAACCATCAAAGCCCGCGTCAGCAGCTTGCTTTGTGAAAGAGGCTGGGCCACCCAATGCGATCACAATGCTGACTGATACCATCGCAACAAGCCCGATGGTTAAATCATCGCGTACCGAACGCACCTGTTCAAAGATAATTTCAGGCGTGATGCCTTCTTCGAGCGCAATGTGCATCGCGGCGGCAATGGTGGGACCGTCAGCGACGGGATCGGAGTAGGGGAACCCTATCTCGACAACGGCTGCGCCCGCAGCTTGCATTGCAGGAAGCAGTTTGGGAAGTGAATCGATTTGTGGCGAGCCCGCACATAAAAAAGGCAACAAGGCCGGATGCCCAGACTCCTTTGCGTCGGCGAATGCTGTGGTAATTCTGTTCATCGTGTGATTACATCCGTTACATTTTGGAGCCCATCGGTGAGGATTCGTGGGCCGTCGGTGGTGACGAGGACATCGTGTTCGTAGTGGACAGAAAGCGAATGATCTGCGGTATAGATAGGCCATTGCTTATGGCCTTGTTCGATCATGCCGGTCCCGATTCCGATCATGGGTTCGACAGCGACCAGCGTTCCGGCTTCAATTTTCTTGTCACCATCTGGCCATTCGTGTGGATGGTCGGGAACAACATTTGAGATCCAAGGCGGGGTATGCAGCTTTCGTCCATAGCCGTGCCCGCCGAGGCCGCGAATAAGATGGAACCCGTATTCATCTTCGACAATCCGTTGCACGGTCTGTGCCCAATCCATCCATGTATTGCCTGGACGGATTTGTTCGATGCCTTTGGCGAGCGATTCTTTTCCCGAATCTGTCAGCTTCTTGACCTGAGGCGTCATCTCTCCAAAAACATAAGTCCAAGCAGCATCACCCATCCAACCTCGGTACTTCACACCGATATCGATAGAGAGCACATCGCCCAGCTTGAGCGGCTCGAGGTAATAGGCCGCAGTGCCATGAACGACGCAATCGTTGAGGCTCAGGCATGCCTGGGATGGGAAGGGGGGGAGCCCGCCGGTGCGGTACTTGTGGAAACACGATTTGCACTTGAGGCTTTCGAGGGTCTCAAGCACAAAGCGATCGACCTGAGCCAGCGTAACGCCAACATGGAGGAAGTCGGCGATCCGGTGATGGGTTTCGACTACTTTTTGTGCAGCACTATACGCGGCATCGACATCGGCATGGGATTTAACAGCTGTTTGCATAAGGACGGATTGTAGGTGGGGGAGTTGCACAGTTCTAAACGCTACCGCTTAGAGAGCCAATAATCCGATAGACTGATACCATCATGAACATTGCAATTGTTGTCAACCCAAGATCTGGACGCGGAAAAAGCGTCAATGGTGCCCGCTTGATCGAATCGATCCTCCGCGAGCGTGGGCATCGCTACCAAACGCTTGAGACTGGGTCAGATCAGCAAGAACTTTGTGATGTCATCACAGATTCTGATCGCGTATTGGTGCTTGGTGGCGACGGAACTGTTCATCATCTCTTACCGGCTTTGGAACAGACACAGACGCCGATGTATCACTTTGGGACGGGTACTGCGAACCTGATCTCGAAGGAGTTTGGGATGTCAAAAACACCTCAGATAGTGGTGGAGCATCTTGAGCGTGATGTTGAACCTTTGTTTGTAGACCTTCCAACATGCAACGGCACTCCGTTTTTGATCATGGTGTCGATTGGGATTGATGCTTCGGTCATCCATCGGTTTCAAGAAGCAAGATCGCATAAGGGTGGGTATCGAGCATATATTCAGCCGATACTCCGCGAGCTGTTTTCGCCTCGCCCTGCATCATTCTCGGTTGAGACCAATGCAAATCCCCCCTATTCACAAGCCGGAATTTTGATTGTTTCAAACCTTCGATCCTACGGCGGCGGATTGAATCCATGCCCTCACGCAAACCCGTGCGATGGGCAACTCGATGCTGTTGTTCTGCCGTGCCGATCCTCTTTGAACGCTGGCGTTCAGTATGGATACCTTAAGATACGGAGATCAATGCCGAATACAAAGCGAATGATTGGCGAGCGGTTTCGTATTCAGTGTTCGGGATCATCAGCCTATGTGCAAGTTGATGGCGAGAAGGCTGATCGGATTGATGGATTGGTCGACGGGAGGGTTGAAAGAGATCAATATCTTGATATTGCCCTAGATGGTTCCCAAATCCTTATCCATAGCCCAGAATCGCACCATAGCCGAAATGTCCGATAATGTATCTTCTGTTAAATTGCCTTATTTATTACTGAAGTGCTTTGCTGCAATAGAGTTATGTGCATCTATGATTTTATTTCGAGTTTCTTTATTTTCTCTGTTTTTTGGCCCCCAAACGCCCGGACGACCCCTTGTCATGGCGAATGGTGCATCTATCAACTGGTCAACTGGTATGAATCGGTCCCTTTCGTTACCGCCCGGCATGCCATCGACCACCAACAAACGGCCATCATCGATAAGCTGGCGGACTCTATTGGAAGTCACAGACAACATTCTGGCAGCCGTAGGAATCGGAACGACCCCACCCGGATGATCCCGCATCATCCGAACCCACCACGCGAGCGAGCTATGGCGTTGCTTGAGTTGCTTAATATACATCGATTTATTATCCATGAAAAATAGTACGCAAAAAAAAGCCGAAAACCAAAGAGACTTTCGGCGAGCGTGAAAATGAGTAACACGATTCTTAATCATTTTGGTAGCAATGCAAAAAAAGAACGGTTCGAAGAACACGCTTCGCTCCCCAAAGCCAGGAGCGCACATCAATCGGATTCTGTACCAAATATTCGGCGTGCCTGAACCATAACAAGCAAGCTGGATTTATCCATCAAGCGACTCTCAGTACCGAATGACCTCTTCATACCCGGAATCCCTTTGTAATCAGATGATGTTTGCTCAGTTGAGAGCCCGGTGATAATGACCCATTCGCCATCCCTCATAATCACATCAGCAACAACAGACGATTGCTCCGTGATCGGTGCATCTTGAACGAAGCCGACGACATTGCTGATACTCGGTTCGAGTTTCAATCGTACGCCCGCAGGAACACGCTCAGCCGCAACCTTGAGTGAAAAGCCAGCATCAACATAGTCATATCCAACGGTCGTTGTTGTGCCTTCTGGGCTTGTGCTGAATCGCGGTACCGGAACCCGACGACCTTGACTAATTTCAGATGTTGAACCTTCGAGAACATACAAAGTAGCCGTATTGTAAAGCACGGCATCGGATTGTATTTGTGTAGCCTCAGCAACAACCTGAACTACAAGTTGAGTCGTAGCAATCGACGAAAGCTCAGTTACATTCAAACCACCACGAGCCGAAAGATCCCAATCAAGGCCAAGATCACGCCGGAATGATTCAGTAACAGCGACTATACGAACATTCAACTGCCAACCGTCCGGGCCTGTCTGCAAATGCTTCTCAAATCGTTTGACCTGCTCAAGATCCCGACGAGTACCACTCACGATCACACGATCGTCTACGGCTTTGACGCGAGCGTCAGAGCCGAGTAGACCCGTAAGATCTTGGACAAGTTCAGATGCTGGTTTATACCCCGATCGCAGAACAATAAAATCAAAAGTCGATCGATCTTGACTCAAAAAACGAAGAGTCTGACCATCGTAATCCGCGACCATTCCGATGTATGCAGCAAGATCCTCAATCACATTTTGACCCGGTGCTTGATCATAACTCGCAGTCATCACCTTTGTAGAAGGAAGCTCTGGAACAAGTACAGAAATTTCAAGCTGATTCGCCACTTCATAAATTATTTGAGAAACAGGAGTGCCAAAAGCATCAAGAGAAACAACGCCAAGCCCCCACTCGCTACCGATAGACTGATCAAGGAGCTTCGAGGCTTCTACTTGGCCTTCCAGCATCGGCATCGAGTAACCCTGCAACTGAAGTTCTGACATCCTCTTTTGTACCCACTCTGAACGGCTCGGAGCCGAACTCCCACAGCCAATAAGCATTGCGTGCATCAAAAACCAAGCTGCGATTATCATCGGAAATATACAGTAACTGCGCATCCGTTCCATCTAAAATATCTCCCACTTTTGTTGGTTGACCAGAAATCCAAGGCGTATCAGAAACCATCGACCAATGCGGCCAAACGATCGGAAGAAGAACCGATTCGCCAGTCACACCACGATCACCTACAGACTGAACGCCTGTCAAATAAGCACCCGCAACCAAAACCACAGCTGCGAGCAACAAGTACATTTTTGAAAAAACTGAACTCTTCTTCATATCGCTATCCTCTTTTTTGTCGTACACCAAACCGCCTACATCTATGCCAGCCCTACGCCTACCTTCTTCGAGCTTTTTACGGAGTTGGCGGCTAGAACCAAGATGAGTTTCAGACGAATAAAACCGATAATAAAGCTTCGAGCCGGGCAGGTTCGTAATGATCGTAAAAAACTCAACACTCCGATCCTTTTTCCCGTTTCCGTTCATTGATTTAGTCTGCTCATACTCTTCAGCAGCCATACGAGCGTAACCCATCGCCCTAAGCCCTATATGCTTGAAACGCAAAGGCCCAGCTATAACATCTTCATACCGATTCCAAATTATCCAAACATGATGAGCGAGCCGCCTAAACTCGATCGAGATATTCATCGCGTCCTGGGTAAGAACCCAAATCCAATGCGCATGATGACGACTCATTGTAATGTAGGAGAGCAAAAACTCCCGATCAGGATCGTGTGCCTGCTTCATCATGGGATGCCATTTTTGCACCTCATCAATAATGATAATCGCGGACGCTGGAATATGATTCGCGTCCGGCCCATGATCCATCGGCGGATCATGAGTATGATCAAACCACGCGACAATCTGATTGATAAAAAAATGATCTTGACGCTGCAACTTTTTGAACGATGGAGGATTCTCCAAATAATACTTCTGGCATGCCTCAAAAACTATTTGAACCTCCGAATCCGACATCGTACGAGGGTCCATACGATCAACTCGGTGTTTGAACTTTGCAAACTTGTCCTGCCTTCGCAARAATGAACGCCAGTGATCTTCTGTCAGTTCATGCACCAGATTGGCCATAACCTCACCATGCCGAGTTCGGAGATACTTGCGTACGACTCGCCACTTAATCGGCAGATTCGTATAGACAGGTCTTGACTGCTCTTCAAGAATCTTAAACATCCGACGAACGGCAAAGTACGATTTACCCGCACCCATCTTGCCCTCGAAGATTTCTAGACGAGACTCATACTCATGAATCTGTTTTGTTTTTCTTCCCACGATTCAACCCTCAATAGTTGGAACCCAACCGATAATATAACGCATCAAAAGAACAGTTCCAGCAAAAGTAAGTGCGTTGAAATATATAAAAACGACCGGCCAAAACGGAAAAAACCAAGACGCATCGCTGACGATTGCGTGAACAACAGCAGGTTCAACTAACTGAAAAAAGTCCGCAAGACCATCGGGAACAAGGGTCCAAACGGCAGGAACAATGCTATCAATCGCAAAGCCTTTTACCCAATCGAGAAGCTCATACCAGAACCCGGTCTGAATACCGATTATGGTGCCAATCAACGAACCAATAAACATGATGATACGAGTCATTTCTTGAGTACCCTCATAACCAAATGAAAAGAATGAAGCGATGCCAAAATCATCAACGCGTACTTGACCAAATCACGGATTGGCTGCATCGGTGAAAAATCAACATAGACATCCATCGTATTTTCAACCATCGGAAGCGGTATCGACCAATCCCAAATCGGCGCAGGAGCTTCCTCATCCTCGAAGGCTGAAATATCGGGAAGATGAAAAAGCTGATTATGCTCAACCATTTCGGCCTCTGTTTTAGCCTTCAAAGAAACAATCGCAGAAGTACCACTCTGAAATTGATACTCGTCCACATCGTCGGGAGGATCAGTATCCCCACCATCATCAACTTCATAGAAACGCTCATAAAGAGCCTGCAAATAGAAAGTTGAATCGTGYAAATACTCATCAAACCGTTCCAAATACACAGCCAACTCAGCACCTTGGGTAACGATCACACGAAGAAAAGCATTCTCATCATACATCAAATCGAACGCATATCTGCCAAGTTGAATATCGATCGAACGAACATGCGAGTTGATATTATGTAGCTGTTGACCTGAATCGGCAGCCCACCGCACAAGCAAATCGAGGCGTGAAACTATCGCGATGCAACACTCGTCATCGGTTGGTGGATCGTCGGGGTAATCGTCGTCGCCCGGAACGGGTGGATCTGGATCATCTGGATCATCATCAGGATCTGGATCATCTGGATCATCATCATCATCGGGAAGATCTGGAATGTCAGGACTATCGCGCGGATCAACATCCCCCGGGCCGGGAGGATCTGGATCGTCATCTGGATCTGGATCAATCGGTTCGCAGTTGCCACCGCTAAAAGAAACCGTTACGGTTTCGATTGTCATATACCCACCGCCATGCGTGACAGTCTCAGTCTTGCTAAAACTGGAACAAGAACCGCCGCCCTCAAGGAATGTTATAGTTGGTGGATCCGGTGAGCCAACGCCACCCCATGATATAGTTGCTGAAGCTAAACCGTCTGAATTTGGACTGCGACCTATTATGACACCGGCAATTGGTATCGGCGCAGAATCAGTAAGAAAAGAGCAGCAAACATCATCATTCAGAGTTCTAAAACCATCAACATCCACAACAATACCCGCATAAGTCTCAACGCCATCCGTTTCTATAGTGCCATCTAAAAAAATTGTCTCGCAAAGAGTAAGGCCACAATCCGAATCGAGAAAAGAACGCTTACTATACGAAACCGTTACAGTACCTACGCCGGGAATCTCGTCAAACTCGCATGTATCACAATCGTCCTGGGCAGATGAAATCGACGGAAGAATGAATGGAAGCAACAACAAGAATCGTTGCATCATGGCGTATGTTTTTAAAGTTACTGCAAGCCTTCTCATGAATCACCCACCAACTGGCTGGTCGTCGGTAGGAACATACCGACCGCATGCCACGCAAAAAGAGCTATCAAAAAAACTACGACTACTGACATGACCAAAAGAAGAGCATCAGCATGTGAGTTGGCAATCTCAAGCTGGGTGAGAGCCGAACCGACAGCACCGAGAAGCTGATCAACCTCAGCGTCAGACCAACCTTCCGAACTTGTCGCCCCACCGATCGGCGGATTTGATGGCGGTATATTTTGCATAAAACGAACGCCCGAAGTTATCCGGGCGAACGCGGTAATCACCAAATCAACCCTTGAAAATATTCCCAATAGAGCGGAGAGCAGTCTTACCAAACTGGAGCGAGATCTTGGGGCCTGCAACCAAGATCAGAACAAGCACCGCAATAGCCATCACCGAAGTGATAATCGGTGCGAGATCGAAAGGCATTGCAATGGTAATTTCAGGATCATCAGCACCAGTTTGCGCAGATGCAGTAGATCCGGCCATGGCAAGGAGCATCGCCCCGGTCATCAGTGCAGCTTTTGGTCGTGCTACCATTTGAGTCAGATTCGTAAACATTTTATTTCCTCATTTCGTCGACATACCTTTGACAATTGAACTTAGATTTACATGCAATGTCGAGTACAGTAAACCTAAAAGACGCATTGAAACGCCGAGAGTCAATCCAGCTGAAATC
Source organism: bacterium (assembly GCA_002401225.1). Taxonomy (GTDB): domain Bacteria; phylum Planctomycetota; class Phycisphaerae; order Phycisphaerales; family UBA1924; genus UBA1924. Next base: position 71,292 of record NVSM01000002.1, on the reverse strand, counting down.
ATCTCTACGATCGAATCAATCACAACCCCGCCTCCGCCGTTATCAAAACCAATCTTCTACTACCCAATCTTCTCAATGCCTCAGATGGATCGGCACCAGCTTCGATGCACAATGCCCGTATTTTGTGATCTTCTAAATGATTTGGATCAGGCTCAAACTCACCAAAAAGTACACTCATCAATCCACCCATCGAGTGTCCTGTCGCCGCGCTAAGCGTTTCGAGCTTGGGGACAACCGCTGTTTGCATCCACCGCTTGAACGAATGCAGAGTTGATTTAGCTCTTGTTTGGACAACTCTGGAAGGACATATCTCCCCGATGAGTTCTTCAAACCACTCGACACGAGGTCGTCTACTGACATGCTCTGAACCGGTGTCGATCCGAAAATCACAGACACCAAACGCATGGGACAACGCGACAGAAATAAGATCACTAGCTTGCACCATTTGCATAGCGGCCTCTTGCGCACAATCGTCAGATAACTCTGCCTCCCACCGCGTCCAACCGCCTGCTGGGCCTTCTTTTGTTTGTAAATTTTTGTCGTATACCCGTAAGTAGCGACCCGATCCATTTTTTCCTCGAACGCCAACATTACAGCCATGCCCGACCTTCTGCTTTCCATTTTGCATGTACTTAGGCTCGAATCTTCTTGCACGGCAAAGCTCCCCATTCAGGCACGATTGTGTAACCATGTCGATCAAATCAGGCTTGTCATACATATCGATCGCGATATCCAAACGGCACATCTTGAAACCCAGCTTGAAAAGACCATCCAAAATCTCTACAGACTGCGACATAGTGACCTCTGACATAGCCTCACCGGGAAGATCTACCACTGCATGATCCCGTACTTGCTGATCATCTGCATCAAAATAAACACCAGCATTGCCAAAGCGATATCCAGAGTTCAGGAAGTGCCTACCCTTACCGTATGTCGCTGATCCGTAATATGTACTCAGCAAATCGACGGCTGCATGTCGCATTTGTCTTGGACCTGACATCCTGATCCAATCGATACAGATTTCATAGCCTGTATCTGACTTTGTCAGTTTGCCCCCTGTATTACTATGAGGGGGCAGGTCGTGAAGATGCGAGCGACTCCGTCGCTCTTCATCTTCACGAACCCGGCGTGCATCATCCAAATCCATTTGTTGGCCTGATAAATCAAGCGACGGGTTTTTTTTGCGGTTGACGAGTGTGAAGCCTAAACCGGCTTCCATGTACTCATCACCTGATTGCATTTGCTTTGAACTTCTCATGATCTAAAACCCCTTCTATCTGGTTTACGGTTAAAAAAACGCCGGCCTCATCTTTCAATGAAGCCGGGTTCGTCGGATTTCGAGTCACGACGGAGAAGGGGTTTTTTCTTGAACTGGAATAAGCGTCTTTGCATTAAGTAACAACGCAGCACCCAGTTGTTCCGGTCTACCCTTCGGAGATGAGATCTTCATACGAAGTACAATTTCTTCGCCGACTCCTACCATACGGAGAGGATCATCATCCTGTGTTTTCACCTTAAGAACGCCACCATAAAATGCGAGATGAAAAGAATGCCCCGAAATAGGTTGCCTCGTATCGCTGTCAATCATCGCCCAGCGTTCATTCTTCGTTACCGTGCCTGTAACGACCATCACACCACCACCACGATTCGTATCTAACCCAAGTTGCTTAAGATCCACGATCTGCCTCTGGATGGTTTCTARCCGCCCCAAACCTTGATAAAAAAACGAGCCTCCGCGACCATTTCGGGATTTACGCGGAAACCCGCTCTCGTGGGTACCATTGAGCAACGCAAAGCCTAAATGCAAAAATAACACGACAATGCGTCCATGCGCATTTGTTCGTGTTGGCGTTTTCTGCTATCATTTGGGCAGTTCCGTTGGTTATCACAATGGGACTCATTGATCTGGGTGAGGTTTAAGCACCGCAGCTCTATTGGCTGATCTGCTACATACAGATCAGCCTTTTTTCTTCGAATAACTCATCTTTGTGTTTCCACAAATATGGTCAGGTTATTTTCCAATCATTCGCTAGAATGTGACCTCATGGGACACAAAGAAATAATGGAAAAACGGCTTGCAGCGAAACGCGAGAAGAAACGATTCTGGCGTGGAGCGAGATTACAATTTTGGTTCTGGCTGTTCATCGCTTGCAATATCCTTTTAATCGTCTACCACAATGAAGTGGCTGACTTTGCCCGGAAAGTAGTCGGCTCATTCTCCATATCGGTAGATTACTCGCGTTAGTCTACAAAAGCAAACCCATGTCTAAATACCGTCACTCTTATAAGTCCTTGTATTTGCAGTAGTTATCAGAATGTATCTTCTGTTAAATACATATCTAGGTCTCCTGGTGTAGCTTTTAAAAGGAGTGGCCGTCAGAGAATAGAGAGTTGGAAGAAGTTCGGGTCGGGGCGCATAAATCGGCTTCGGGCGATGTTGGTGCGGCATAGAGTGCGGGCTGGCAGAGGATGAGAGATTCAATTCAATGAGCGATACACCACCAATAGAACCTGACGATTTGGAAGCGACCCAATCGGAACTTCCGATTCATGATTGTGATCAAGAAGACATGGTTGGATCGCCGTCGTTCGCCCAGCCTGTGCATGAGCAACAAACCGGTAAAGATATTCCCCTCGATGACGGACGGTTTCGCACCGGCAAGCTCAAGGGCTTGACAATGGGCGCAGCCATCTTTGCACTCGCCTGGCCTGTGGTTATTGAGTCGTTCTTGAACTCGCTCGTCGGGCTTGTWGACACSAWGCTKKCKRCWTCRYTRCCCAATGGGAAAGCCGCGACCGATGCAATCGGCGGGGCGAGCTATATCATGTGGCTCATCGGGCTTGTCATTATGGCCGTCGGGGTTGGTGCGACCGCACTCATCGCAAGATCGGTTGGTAAAGGTCGGCTTGGGGTGGCCAATGTCGTGCTTGGGCAGGCTCTGACGCTTGCCTTGATCTCTGGATCTCTTATAGGGATACTGATCTATTTCTTCGCCCATTCAATTGTTGGGCTTTTGAGCATGACACCCGAGGCTGCCACTTATTTCAATGATTACATGAAGATCATTGCCCTTGGGGTCCCCGCTGCCTCAACGCTTTTTGCGTTAATCGCGTGTTCACGAGGTGCTGGCGATTCCATGTCGCCCTTGTTAGCGATGATTGCCAGAAACGCTGTAAATATAGTGGTAAGCTGGCTTTTTTCAGGCGTGACGATCGCCGGGTTCACAAGCCCGCTCGGGCTTGATTGGGGAGTCAAAGGGATCGCCTTTGGTACCGTCATTGGCGATATTGTGGGCGCGGGCGTGATCTTATCAATGGCTATCTCTGGGCGATGGTCGATTCGGCTTCAGCTCCGCAGAATGAAAATCCATTCCGTCATGGCGTGGAGGCTTGTACGCTTGGGTGTACCGAACTTCATCGAGACCTTTGGGATGTGGATCGGCAACTTCTTCATCATCGCATTCGTTGGGCTGCTTGCACGCCAGACAGCGACCGATGGACTCCTTGGTGCGCACATTATTGGGATACGGATCGAGGCGTTTAGTTTTATGCCTGGATTTGGGATGGGGATCGCTGCGGCTTCGCTTGCCGGGCAATACCTCGGCATGGGACGACCTGATCTCGCCAAGAAAGTGGTGTTCCGATGTACTGTGATTGCAGCAGCGATTATGGGAGCGATGGGCATTGCTTTTATTGTCTTTGCGTACCCGATTACCGCTGCGCTCTCACAAGAAGAATCTCATCGAGAGATGGTCCCCCCACTCTTGATCATCTGCGGCATCATTCAAGTCCCATTCGCGATCGGAATCGTGTTTCGGACCGCGATGCGGGGCGCTGGTGATGTGCGATGGGTGATGGGGATGACCTGGTTCTCGACCTATGCCCTACGGCTGCCATTGGCATATTTGATCTCTGGCGTTGATATTCCCATCCCAGAACTACTCGGCGGAGGCGTGATCATCAATCCACGATTGATCGAATCATGGTTTGGATTGGCTCCTGGATTGACCGCGTTGTGGATTGCTTTATGCTCGGAGATGGTGCTTCGAGGCGTGCTCTTTGCTGTGCGGTTCTATCAGGGCGGATGGCTCAAGGCCAAAGTCTAATCAACACTCACATACTTGGTTTAATGGGATGGTTCATTGCGAGTTGACAGGGTTCTTCTACGCAAGAATCCTGCCGACGATCTCGCAGCGTACTGAATGCAAAAAAGAAGACACCCGGAACAGAAGCTCCGGGTGTCTTTGAGTTTTGTATGAGTGATCTGAATCAGATCATTCAATCATCAGCTTCGATTATGGACATCCAGCAGCGAAGAGGCCGAGGAATGCGGAGATATCGAAGAAGTTGAGAACGCCATCACCGTTGATGTCTGCGGTCAGGTCGCCGGCACTGAAGAAGCCGAGGAATGCCGAGATATCGAAGAAGTTGAGGACGCCGTCGCCGTTCATATCAGCAACACATGGGTTCTCGACTGGGCCGTACAGACCGAACTCGAATGATGAGTATGGAGTGTAGTTCACACCAGCACATGCGAATCCGCCGAAGAAGTAACCGCCTTCGTAGACGATATCACCAGCACCGTTTGGTGGGAAGTACTGAGCGAAACGGTCTTCTGAACCAAAGCCAGCACCTTGAATAGCAGGGTCAATTTCCCATGCCCATGTTACACCACCGTCAGGTGAAGTAGCGGTGCCTTCTGGAGCACCGAAGCCTACACCGATGAGACGATGTGAGTCAGCGATGTCGCCGTCGAGTGCGTCGATGACGCCGTCGCCGTTGCTATCGCCAGTACCTGGCTGATAGAAACGAAGACCCCATGACCAGTCAAAGTAGGTGTCGCCATCGAGGTCGGCATCTGCGAGGCCGTCGAAGTTACGGTCAACGAATGGGAAGCCAGTAGCTGGATCGATTGAGCTATCAGCGATGGAGAAGCCGTCGCCGATGCCATCGGAGTTGATATCCACATCGTTGTTACCAAATGCAGCACCCTGAAGGTCGCCATCGGAATCGCCGATTTCGAACATGAGGTTACTGGTCAATGATGACGCAGTAAGATCAAGGTCGAGTGTGTACCCAGCGAAGGTGTTTGCTGGATCGTCTGGATCGTTGGTGCCTGAGATATCACCTGGAAGATCTGTGAGGAGGATCGAGATGATTGGGAGGCGTGTTGAACGATCCAACTCGCGGCCGTTGTCACAATCGAAGATGGTCCACTCGCCTGAGAGACCAACAACGCCGTCGCCGATACCATCGGTATCTGCGTCAACATCGATATGATCTGTTACCCAGCTGAAGTGGAGACAGTCAACGAGTGTATCGATTGCGATATCACCGTAATCAAGGTTGGTGATGTTTGTCGACAATGAAGTCGCTGGACCACCCAATGATGTATCGGAGTTATCGTCAATACCGAAGAAGTAGCTAGTCGTGTAGCCTTCTTCTGAACATGTGTTGCCGTTAACAGCAGCCCAGACAGGACCGCTGTCGTCGTCTTGTGCTCCTGCTGTTTGGCCATCACCGATGAGGGTGATAATTTTTTCGCCTGATGCAACATTGTAGTAAATGTGTGCAACTTGAACGACCTTGCCGTTGTTTGCTGACAGGGTAGTTGGCGTGTTGGAAGCGGCCGCGGTGCTGGCRATACCAGCWGCCAKGGCGACRGTCAATGCACTCTTCGCTTTCATGGAAAAGCTCCTCTTTTTGAATTAAAACGTTTAAAAACCACAACTCGACACTGATGCCAGAATGGCACCAAGGAACGAACGAAATCAGACATGATCAGGCGAACCTGAAAAGTCTTCAACAAATATTGATACCGCGTTGAGGTTCTCTCTCCCCAAGTGATTCACAACATCGACACAAGATCGAAAAAATGTAAACCAGCGGCACTCTCCAAACGGAGAGGTCTGATCATGCACGCATGATCAATCCCGTATCACTACGGTACATGTACGAATATACCTCATTGACGATCCCATGCAAGGGGTTATCTCGGGAATATGGAGAGAATTTCACTCTTTGCACAGAATACCCCCAAACCGCCCCCTCTCATGTACGGGTAACACTCGGTGTATTCTGCATTTAAATCGAAGCAGCGTCTTTAAGCGATGCTTTTATCCGGGCGAAGAACTCTGTAAAAAATATGCCTGCATCGTGTGGTCCGGGCGAAGATTCTGGATGAAACTGCACGGCAGCGATCGGTTTTGTCGCATGCCGGAACCCGGCGACTGTCCCGTCGTTCAAATGGAGATGGGTAATCACACCACCAACTGCACGCATTGAAGCCTCATCGACTGCAAATCCATGGTTCTGGCTAGTGATCTGGATTCGGCCATTTTCGAGATCATGGACAGGATGATTCGCGCCACGATGCCCAAAGGGCAGCTTGAAAGTCTTGGCCCCCATCGCGAGCGACAAGAGCTGATGCCCAAGGCAGATACCATATATAGGAAAAGTTGAAAGGGATTCGTCGGCAAAGAGTGCTTTGAGCATCTCGACTGCTTCTCGGACGGCTTGGGGATCACCAGGCCCATTGGATAGGAATAGCCCGTGGGCTTTGCCGGCAACGATGCGATCTGTGATTTGGGCTGCGGTAGTCGATTGGGGGATCAGTTCGACCCGACACCCCAGTTGAACGAGATTTCTCGCGATGTTGGACTTGATCCCGAAATCCATCAGGAGAACGGTTGGTTGATTTGATTCAGAACCTGATTCAGAATCAGCCCCCCACTCCCCAAGGTTCTCGGTCCATTGGCTCGGCCGATCGCACCCGGCGACTTTGGCGAGATTCTGACCAGCCATGGATTGGACCTGCTTGGCCATTTCGACAAGTTGGGCATCGCTCAAATCAGTGCGATCGGTAAGGACCGCCTGAACAGAGCCCGTAGCACGAAGCACCTTCGTTAATGCGCGTGTATCAATACCCGCGATACCGAGTACACCTGCCTCTTTGAGATACGCATCGAGAGATTGATTGCCTCGGTAGTTTGACCACGCAGTTGTGTATTCATGAACACCAAAGCCAGCGACTTGGACTTTGGATGATTCGGTATCTTGGGGGTTGGTCCCGGTGTTGCCGATCATGGGCTGGGTTTGGATGAGGATTTGACCCATATAGGATGGATCGGTCAGGGATTCCTGATACCCGGTCATGGCGGTGTTGAAGACGAGTTCGCCAGTGGATGTAATTCCTTGCCCGATGGCTCCAAAGCCTGTCCCAGAAAAGACGGCTCCTGTAGAAAGAGCAAGTCKSACRGSYKRTTTKTCGCTTTGTGTGCTCATCATGGTTTACAGTATAGAACGCGATGGATCTCTTTCCCGACCATACCGAACCACCTGTGCAGATTCCTGTAGATGGCATCTATGCGCGGGTTGCGATCGAGCGTGGAATCGACCGAATGGACGGGTTGACCTATCTGGCCAACAACGATGTGCAAGTGGGACAACGGGTCTCGGTGCCAGTTGGGCGAGGGAATACTGCCACCGGCGGGATCGTGATCGAAACCGGAGGCATTGAACTCCTCGACGGGTTTGACCCTCGGAAGGTAAAGGCTGTACTGGAGATGTCGAGTACAGTGTTGCCCGAGCCTTTGGTCGAGCTTGGGCGGTGGATGTCGACCTATTACATGTGTCCATTGGGGATGGTGTTTGGCTCAATCGTGCCCGCAGCGGTCAAAGCCCAGACCGGGCGGCGAAAGCGGAGCATGGTCGAGCGGACAGGATTGGTTGACAACGACGATCTGCTCAAATCGCTCACTCCCAAGGCGAGAGATGCGTGGACAAAAATCAGCCAACTCGATGATTCGAGTTTTCCGATGGATCCCCGGCTGCTCGCTGCACGGATCGAGCACAAATCGATCGGGGCGATCAACAAGTTGATTGATGCTGGATTGATTCAACGCGTCGAGATTGAAGTGATCGTGGCTCCCAAGGCATTTGATCTGCTCGATGCGGGTGATTCGGGAACGCATACCTTGACTGAAGACCAATCGAAGGTCGTCGAAGGGATATCGGAATCGCTCGGGTCTTTTTCGTCACATCTTCTCCACGGCGTGACAGGATCGGGCAAGACCGAGGTGTACATCAAGCTGATAGAACGAGTATTGGCGAGCGGGAAGCAGGCGATTGTTTTAGTGCCTGAGATTGCGTTGACGCCTCAGACTGCCGGGCGGTTTGTCAAATGCTTTGAATCCGTCGGCGTTGCGATACTGCATTCTGGATTAACACGCTCGGCACGGAACCAACAATGGGCTGCAGCTGCCAGTGGCGATGCGCAGGTGGTCGTCGGTGCTCGCTCCGCGGTATTCGCTCCGTTTGCCAACACCGGAATCATCATCGTCGACGAAGAACACGACGGATCGTACAAGCAGGATCAACTCCCAAGATACAACGCACGCGACGCTGCGGTCAAACGCGGGCACATCGAAGGCTGCCCGGTGGTGCTTGGATCAGCGACGCCATCGCTTGAAAGCTGGGCCAATGCACGAGGTGGGCGATATTCGTTGTGGTCGTTGCCCAATCGCGTCGGCGTTGGACGGATGCCCAAGGTGCAGATCGTGAACATGGCACTCGATGACGAACGGGTGAAGGCATCGACAAAGCAAGGCCCAAAGCAGGATCTCGCGATCGGGCGAACGCTTGCCCGAGAGATGACAACTGCGATTGAAACGGGCGGCCAAGTTATTTTGTTGCTCAATCGGCGCGGGTTTGCATCGGTTGTGGTCAGCACGGATAAAAAGTGCGGGTGGAAACTCGAATGTGATCAGTGTGACTCAACCATGGTCGTGCATCGTGGATGTGTCCGCCAACAAGGCGGGCGACGGTTCGTGCGGTGTCATCATTGCCAAAGCGAACAGGTGATCCCCAAGCAATGCCCGATGACGGGCAAGCCTGTGATCGAACTCGGGATCGGCACGCAACAGGTTGAAGAAGAGATAGTTAATCGATTTGGTGAACGCCTGGGCTTAGTCCTCGGCGAAACCTTCGAGCGCGTGGATGCGGACACGATGAAACACGCAAAGGATTACTTCGATGTACTCGATCGCTTTGGCAAAGGCCAACTCAAGCTCTTGCTCGGTACACAAATGATTGCGAAGGGCTTGGATTTTCCAAATGTCTCGCTCGTCGGTGTACTGAGCGCAGACACCGCATTGTACTTGCCAGATTTTCGCGCAGAAGAACGAACCTTCCAGCTCGTGTCACAGGTCGCCGGGCGAGCCGGGCGTGGGAGCCTTCCCGGCAAGGTGATTGTACAGACTTTGAATCCCGGCTCTGCTGCGATCACCCGAGCAGCCAAGCACGACTATGTCGGGTTTGCCAACGATGAACTCAACGCTCGGCGGATGTCCAACCTCCCCCCCACTTCGCGCATGGTGCGGATCGTGGTTCGTGATGAACGCAACGACGAGGCCCATCAGCGTGCGTTGACGATCGCTGAGTTAATCCGTGAAGTTGGCGATCCACGCATCTTTGTGGTTGGGCCGATGCCTTGCTCGATCACGCGGATTGCGAATCGATACCGATGGGCGATCGAGATGACTTGCCCCTCGCCCAAGCCCATGCAAGATGCGATGGCCCATCTCCGCAAGCAGGGATTGCTCAAAAGCGATTCACATGTCGCGATCGATGTCGATCCGATCTGGCTCATGTGATTCCGTTTCTTCTTTGATAATCTCAATACGAACACGGATCGGCGTGCCTTGCTTTGGAACGAGATCACGATTGGCGATCCAAACTGGTTCGTCAACATCCGCTTGATGCGAAAGTGTCCATGTGGGGGCGATGACTTCGTCGCCAAAGGATGTGAGCGAGACAAGCGTGCCTGCCCGATCGGCTGCATAGCCAACCTTGTCAAAGCGTGAACCAGCAAAGACAAACCCTGTCCAAACATGATCAATATCGAGTGTTTCATCGTCATCAATATGAACGGCCCATGATTCGATTGGAACGAATTCGCCCGGTTGATTGTCGTCAACGATGGCAATAAAAACCTGTACACGATCGCCGTGCGCAGCGAGTTGTTTGCCTTCATGGCGGGTGATCGGCGATCCGGGTTCAGCACCAGCAGCGAGCAGTGCCGCATGAAGGAGCGAAGGCTTGATCGACGATACAACAAGCGATTCGTGCTCACGAGAATCTGGAGCGGTCACAAACATTTCAAGATAGACATCGGGCGTATCTGGGTGATGGCAGTCGATCGCGACGGTTCCATCAAACTCGACAATGCTTTCGCCTACCCACAAACCCGGGAGGAGTTCCGTAAGTTCATCTTTGGGCGGCCCAACGATGAACATCGAGATGACGATTAAGATCTGGGCGAGCATGATGGGCTTTGGGTGAGTTGCTTGGCGAGTGATACGAAACGATCGCCGCGTTGTTCGTAGTTGGTGAACTGATCCCACGAAGCACACCCAGGCGAGAGAAGAACAACATCGCCCGGCTTGACTGCTCTCACCACATGCGTCATCGCATTGTCGAGTGTTTCGCAATAGTTGGCATTCGTACATTGAGCGAGCGAATGCCCGGTCTTGCCGATAGGATACAGCCCGGCGAGTTGATCGTGCAGTGCAGCGATCGAGGAAAGATCTGACCCTTTATCTGCGCCTCCAACAATCAAGTGAACTTGATTGCGTGGTATATGCTCAGCGATCGCATCGACGGCTAAAAGCGTCGCTTGAGGAACCGTCGATTTTGAGTCGTTGTAAAACTTGATGCCATTGGCACAATGACAAAGATTCAGACGGTGAGGCAAGCCAGCAAAAGTTCGAACAGCCTGAATGATTGAATCTTGATCTTCTATTTGTGTGCATGCAACAACCGCTTGAACTGCCATCGCAGCATTCATCGCATTATGTTTTCCAGGTGTTGCACAGTCATGAACGAGTTCTTGACTGAGTTGAACGGTTGCTTTGGTCAATGAGGCCCAGCTTTGGAGCGATGAACCAAGGATTGCGATGCTGGTGCTTGGAAGGGTTGAGATGAGTTGTTTTTTAGAGTCTTGATAATGTGTTTCGCAGCCGTGCCAGTCAAGATGATTGGGCATGTAGTTGGTGATGCAAGCGACCTGTGGCCCTTGCAATGTTGGCAAAGCTGAACCATACTCCCAGAGCCAGTAGATCATTGCGCTCGATAGTTCGAGTACAACTGTTGTTTCATCATCTATCTCCTCGAGCTGACTGAGAAGAGAACCACCAATATTGCCGGCGAGAATCGTTTTTTGCCCTGTTGTTTTCAGTGCGTGATGGATCATTGCACTCGTCGTACTTTTCCCTGCCGAACCCGTGACCGCGATGATGTTGAAAGGATTGAGCTGCCGGTAAACGATTTCAATTTCGGTGGTAATTCTCACGCCAGTTGTATACGCATGGTTGATGAACGGATTGTTCCAAGGCATTGGTACTGCGGGGTTCACGACCAATAGATCTGCTTGTTCAAGCAAGGCGTTGGTATGTGGGCCATGTATCATTTCTAAGCGTTGGGTGGAGAGCAGATCGGCGAGTTGTTCAATACTTGAAGCGAGTGTATCCGCATCGGCTTGGTCGGTTACGAGTACATTGGCGCCTTGATTTATCAGCCAGCGGGTAACGCCAACTCCGCCTCCGAATCTGCCCAGCCCCATGACGACAACTCGTTTGTTCGCAAAGTCAAACTCTGTATTGCTTGGGTTCATATGAACAGCCTACCACTCAAGGCGAAGCGAAATCGTTCTTGTTGAGCCGTCTAAACCAAGGACAGTGAACTCGATCCGATAGCCGGTCAGAATGCCCTCGTCAGCGATGAGAACGAAGAAATGGTAATAGTCTTCAAATCCTAATCCATTGACCCGAGTGACGATATCGCCCTGACGAAAACCGGCGTTGGCACCGGGATATCCAGGGTATGTCCTGTATACTTCAATTCCATTTTTTGCTGGTTGAAAAGTCATGCCGAGCTGCATCATGATTGGCTCATTGATTCGCCGAGCAAGCACCTCGTTCTTCATTTTTCCGAGCGTAATGTGTAAGTTCACAAACTCATTGTTCCGGTATACGCGAACCTCTATTGTCTCGCCGGGCCTCGATGAACTGATCAATGACGAGAGCGATTCGGCATTGAGAATCGGCGAGCCCTGCACGGCGACGATCACATCATCCTGCAATAGGCCGCCAAGATCTGACGGGCCATCGCGTTCGATGTTGGTCACTTGAATACCTGAAATCATCGAACCATCAGCAAGAGGAATATTCACACGCTCGGCAGGATTGCTGTTATACCGAATTCCGAGATAGCCTCGCGAGACTTTTCCATACTTGATAATCTGATGAACAATCGGTTCGATCGTGCCCAGCGGTATGGCAAAGGAAATCCCGGCGGAATCACTCCCCGAAGCTTCTGGAGATTCGCCAACTGATTTTGCGGTGGCAATCGCGACATTCATACCGATCACATGCCCGTCAGCATTGATTAATGGACCGCCGGAGTTCCCGGGATTGACCGCAGCATCTGTTTGAATGTAGTTGGTGTAGCCGCCGGGAACATTTGATCCCGCAGCCTCGCGTCCAAGCCCTGAGACAATGCCTTCGGACATCGAAAACTTGAATCCGAATGGCGAACCAAAGGCATAGACCCTTTCGCCAATTCTTGGCAAGCGTTCTGTCGCTCGGCGGGTCGGAAAATATACCGCACTGGGATCGGCGCGGATCACCGCAATATCAGTATACGGATCAAGCCCGATGACTTCGCCTCGGACAACTCGTCCATCGAAGAACTCGATAGAGACAATGGTTGCCGATTGAACAACATGGGCATTGGTGATGACATGCCCAAACTTGTCGTAGACCCAGCCGGCACCCGTTGAATACGTTCGGCGTGTGGAGTCTCCGTTCTCAAAGAGTGAAGACGAGAACTGAGTCTCGATATGAACAACACTCGGCTCGGTCGCATCGGCGATTGCCGATGTCGCACGATCGATTCGGCGGAGAATGTCATCTTGAGCAAGCACGGATCGCGCAAGTGTGATCTTGGCGTGCTGTTGTGCATAGGCATATTTTTGAACAAGGCTCGGCACCACGAACATCGCGACAAGCACACAGAGCAACACGACCAATGCCGGGCCATACGAAGCAAATTTTTTCATCTTTCGCTCCTGTTACGACCCTTGGCCAACTGAACACACAAAGAAGATCATGCCATCATCATCGGTTATTGTGCGATGTGGATTGCATCTTTTCTTTCTCGCCATCGCGCATTGTGTAGAGCTGACCACCAATTGATCCGTCTCGAACACGCTCGACCCACTGCTGCCCCGCTGCTTTGAGCCTTAAGCCAAATGTATCAACCGCTTGCGCAAAGCGTGGTGGCTCATCGGTCAGCCCGAGTAGATCGTTGACCACAAGAATCTGCCCATCACAGGCTGTCCCCGCACCGATTCCGATGACTGGAACAGAAACTTCTTGCATCACGGCTTTGGTGACCTCTTGAGGAACCGCCTCGACGAGAATCAATACCGCTCCTGCTGCTTCGAGTACCTTGGCGTCGCGAACGACTTGTTCGAGTTGCGACACAGTGCGACCAGCAGCAACCGGCCCGCCCGTCACCGAACTCGCCTGAGGCTTACAACCCACATGGGCACAAATCGGAATTCCTGCACGCGTCATGCGATCGACCAGCGGTGCAAAGGTTTCATCTGTTTCGAGCTTAATGACATCGGCACATCCCTCGGTCATAAACCTTGCCGCATTGTGCATGGCCGATTCGACAGAGGTGTGATAGCTCATAAATGGCATGTCAGCCATGATCAGCGTGCGTGGTGCGCCTCGCTTGATCGCAGCAGTAATTTGGATTGAGAAATCGATCGGCATATCGATCGTGCGATCGTGCCCAAGAATTACCTGAGCAGCCGAATCGCCCGCGAGCAATACATGTACGCCTGCCCGCTCAAGCCATCGAGCAGTTGTTGCGTCATAGCACGCCAAGCACGCGAATGGCTCGCTCTTGCGCTTCATACGCTTGAGCGTTTTGAGTGTGACTGGATCGACGGGAGGCATTTCGGAAGTACTGCCGGCACCGGGATTTGTGGGGGATATGCTCACGACGAGAGTATAGGTCGATGAGTTGCCCAGCAGTGTTTGAATCAAAATTTCACTGAATCTGGAGGCACAAGTCATCAATCGAGCAACTTGAGTCTACGGTTTCATTCGGAGCAGACAATGAAGACCTCAACCCACATCTACCCAACCCCCGACCTGAGCAACGACCAGTTCCTCCGGGCGGTTTGTGGGCTTCGTCCGTGTCGGCATGGTGGATTGCGACTCGACAGTGAACGACTCGACTCCAAGACCATTATCCACAACTACGGACACGGCGGGTGTGGCGTAACCATTTCATTTGGAACAGCCGAGTTGGCTGCGGACCTTGTGGATCAATCAGCCCAAAAAAAAGATTCAGTTGCTGTCCTCGGCGCTGGCGTCGTCGGACTCACCACCGCCCGCGAACTCCTCAATCGAGGCTATCGCGTCACGCTCTATGCTGACAAATCTGTCCATGAAACAACCAGCAGCATCGCCGGCGCATTGTGGCTTCCTGTTGGGATCGACTTTGGAGATACCCCGGCCAAAATCCAACGCATGCACAAGATTTTGAAACAGTCCCAAGCCGCGTTCCGTTCGCTCGATTCACAACGGTACGGCATCGAGAAACTCCCAATCTACGAACCAGAGCAAAGCGGCACCGAAGCCCATCTCTTTGAGAATGGAACCATCGATCCCCCTACCCCGATTGATTCGTTCCCATTCCACTGCCAAGCCAAGCCTGGACGAGTGTTCCAGACACAGTTTATTCACAACAACCGCTTCCTCAGCGCACTCCATGAAGATGTACTTGCTCTTGGAGGCCAGACTTGCCAACAAAAGTTTGCAAATCTGGAACAGCTTATAGGACTCAAAGAACAGGTTCTTGTGAACTGCATGGCACTCGGATCACGAGCTCTTTTCAGAGACAAGCAGGTCTATGCTGCGCGGGGCGTGCTCGTGCATATGAAGCCTCAAGATCTTGGATATGGGATACATGATGGGTTCAAATACATGTTCCCACGGAACGACGCCTTGATTCTTGGCGGCTGCTTCCATGAGTACGACTGGGACGACCAGCCCGACCAAGCAATGGTGGATGAAATATTGAACCATCATCGTCGATTCTTCGGCCAACTCTGACCAACTCTTCGCCAAACCGTGCGTACACTCGCTGTCCATGCCTGTACTCACCGGAACCAATCTAACCCTTTCCTACGGCGAAGTCGAGATCCTCAAAGGGATGTCGATCGCTGTTGAACCCAATGAAAAAATTGGCATGGTCGGCCGTAACGGCTCTGGAAAAAGCACCCTGCTCAAAATATTGATAGGGATGATTAAACAAGACACCGGGACAGTTGTTGTTCAACAAGGTGCTCGTGTTGGCTATTTGCATCAGAACCACGATCTTCAAGCAGAAGACACGCTTCATCAGGCTGCCGGGCGAGCGTTTGAGATGGTGGACAAACTCCATACAGAACTCGAAGCGGTCTATGAAGATATGGCTGATGCCCAAGGCGATGCACTCGACAAACTACTCAAAGAACAAGAGCGGCTTGACAAAGCGATCGAATCCGCTGGCGGCTATGCGAACGATCACAAGATCGATCAGGTCCTGCATGGGCTCGGGTTTACAGATGAACAGTTTCAAATTCAAGTCAAAGATCTTTCAGGCGGACAGTGCGCCCGCGTAGCACTTGCCAAGATTCTCCTTGAAAGCCCTACGGTCCTACTCCTTGATGAACCCACCAACCACCTCGATGTTGACGGGCGAGAATGGCTCGAAAACTTCCTGCGTGACGAATATCGCGGAGCGGTTATCCTGATTTCGCATGATCGCTACTTGCTCGACCAGGTTGTATCGAGAATCGTCGAGGTCGAAGATGGTCGGCTTGTTGAATATCCGGGCAACTACGCCGCGTTTAGAAAACAACGCGTTGAACGCCGAACGGTGATGCTTCGAGCTTATGAAAAACAGCAGGCCGTGTTCAAAAAAGAAGAAGCATTCATACGCCAGTTCAAAGCCGGGCAGCGTGCCAAGCAAGCAAAGGGACGCGAGTCTCGGCTCGATCGCGAAAAACTCAGCGCACTCGAACGCCCGATCGAACTCGACGACATGAAACTCAACTTGCCCAAGGCCGAACGAACCGGCGATATTGTTGTTGCTGCAAGGGATATCTGCAAGTCATACCCAAACGACGACGGCTCAACAAAGGTGCTGTTCAAAGACCTGACTTTCCATATCGAACGCGGCCAACGATGGGGAGTCATTGGCCCAAATGGAGCGGGCAAATCCACACTCATCCGCTGCCTCTTAACCGAACAAGACATCGATTCAGGAACAATCAAACTCGGTTCAAAGCTCGCTGTCGGGCACTTCACACAAACCCACGAAGATCTTGACCCTGAAAAAACGGTCTATCGCCATATCCAAGACACCATCAAACGCGAAACCGAAGAACGCGTAATGATGAGCGAGCAAGATGCCCGCAACTTAGCTGGCGCGTTTATGTTCTCTGGCAAAGACCAAGAAAAACAGATCGGCGTTATGTCTGGCGGCGAACAAGCCCGTGCTGTTCTTGCAGCATTATTGGCGAGCGCAAAGAATGTCTTGGTGCTTGACGAGCCGACGAATCACCTTGATATCCAAGCTGCCGAACGGCTTGAAGGCGCGATTGCCCGAACTTATGAAAACCCAAAGACCGGCGAAGTCACCCAAGGCGACTACGAGGGCACGATCATGCTCATCTCACATGACCGTGCCTTGATTGACGCGGTCTGTGATCACATGTTGATCCTCGATGGAAATGGCGGATGCGAAATCTTTGCTGGCACTTATACCGAATGGAAACAGTCCAAATTAATCGTGCGAGACAAACCAAAGTTTGCAAAGCAACGAACGCCCGCAGTTGTGAAAGCGGCTCCAAAGCCCACAAAAAAAAACCAAGGTGAACAGAAAAACAAGTATTCTTGGATGCAAATTGGGAAGATCGAAGAACGGATGACCGAAATCGGGATCGAACTCAAACGCATCGATGCCGAACTCGGCGATGCAGATGTATGGACCGACTACGAGCGAGCCAATGGGCTCACCGATAAGCGAGACGCACTCAAAGTTGAACTCGAAGAACTCGAAGCCGAATGGGTCACCAAATCAAACTGATTTGGTAGAGTTCAATACCTTGTCAATTTTCTCAACTGTTTCGATGGCAGATTCGTGCGCACTCGCCTTCGATTTCTGAAGCGAACTCTTCCACATAAACGGCGCGGGAAGAATCGTCATCGGCAGATACCAGTACATCGTTTTGATTCCAGTCTTGGCAACAAAGTCACTATACCAAGTAAACGAATCAAGGAACCCCTCGGTCAATGGTAAACCCGGCCAAATCGTAATGATCAGGAGGGCTGCGAATATCCGGGGCATCATCGGAATAAGCTCGAAATTGAACGATACTTCTCCGTCTTGATGATTCACAATAAGCTTGGAATCAAACGGCGCCCCGTGCGCAGCCACACTCAGTAATCCACTCGCACAATCGCCGTCATAGCCGGGCAGCTTTCCACGCTTAGACATCTTGAGCAATCGACCTTTGACTTCTTGAGCGTCGAGGTTTGTTGAGATGGTCGGTAGCTCTTGATCCAAGTGTAACTCCTCCTCAGTTATCTGATCGTTATAACCCGCACTCATCGTAGGTCGGTCCGATTAGACACGCAACTTGACCCATACTCGGCACACCATCTGCACAGTCTTAGATATGCAAGCAAATACAATGAGAATGTCAACAAGCGTCCCCAATCAGTTGCGCCTCGTCAACATGCAACACACTGTGTTGCACGCAGACCACACCCAAACCGAGGACAATCAGTTCTCGGACTCGATCGCATGTGATGACCCAAGATGGTTGTTCGCCACGCGCGTACAGATGGTGTTCAGCTGTTCGAATCGCATCCAATCACTTGGGCAGTATAACGACTTGCTCGAAACAGCCGTTGGCATGGGCTTCTCGGATATGCACGCCCGCGTTATGGTCGGCATCGTCGAAGAGGCCCAACTCCGAGGCGGGCTCGATCCTGTAGCCATGAATGAACTCATGGATATCCCAACCCCAACGACCGATCACAACTTATCGAATCGTGGGCGATGGATCTGCTTTGGTGTGCTGTTTACTTGGTCGTTTGCGATCGCCGGCTTGATGCAACTGGTATAAAAAACGCCGCCCATATACAAATGGGCGGCGTTGTGATATTCAATATACTCTTGCTACTTATTCGCCTTATTCGACATCTTTGCCTTCGACGACATCGGCAATCGATGGTGCGTCGTGAGGCGTGTCATGGCTGCCACCCATTCGGCTGAAGTATTCATGGTACGCCTTCATAGATTTGGCTGCAAAGATCCACATGATCGGGATGTTGGCAACAAGCATGACACCAAGCCCGAGCGTTGTCCACATGTCGAGTTCATGATCGGTCGCGATAAACGCTTTCTTATCTGGCCCAAACATCGGCATCGCGAGCATGGTCGTAAACAGAATCAACAGTGCATAGATGATTTTGTAAATGAATGCCGCGTTCTTGGCGAACTTGTCACCCATATTCCCAACGAAGTAATAGATACCCTGCTCGCCGTAGTACGACCACGAGATCATGGTGGAGAGTGCGAAGAGCCAGGCTGCAATCGATACAAGCCATTTGCCTAAACCCGGGAACTGGCGATCGAACGCGTAAGCAGTCATCGAAGCACCGGCATAGTCGCCATAAATACCGAGATCGGTAGTGCCATCATCCTTTTGCCTGAACGCTGGCACAAGAACCGAATCGAGTGTGTCCCAATTGGCACTCCAAACATCAGCATCATCGCGTTTGACAATGCCGGATATCTTGCGAAGATTTCGCCCGGTATTGGTATCTTCATCAGCAGCAACAATAAAGAAGACGACCTCGCCATCTCGCCAACCCGCAGTGTTCTCGGCACTCTTGCGAATACGCCGAGCGTCCGCCGACATGATTGGCAATGACGGTGTTTCCAAGGTCCATGATGGATTCTCTGCTGTCGATCCTTCGGCTTCAACAATACTGACCGTGCTCGCATCAAGGAACTCTGATTCAGCATCACGGTTGTACGCACCGGTCGAAAGGATCACGAGTGCGGTCAGTGTACATACAACGATTGTGTCGATGAACGGCTCAAGACCCGCAACGACGCCTTCGCGTACAGGTTCGTTTGTCTTGGCAGCAGAGTGAGCGATTGGCGATGAGCCTTGCCCAGCTTCTGACGAGAAGAGAGCACGCTTGACGCCCCACATCGCTGCATACCCAAATGTGCCACCAAGGAATGCACCTGACGCGTCTGCGCTTGAACCGCCGAGCATGTCTGGCAACCCGCTCTTAACAATCAGCCCGAGCATCGCCGGGATTTCACCGATGTTCATGCTCAAGACGAGTAGTGCCGCGATGATATAGATCGCACACATGAACGGCACAATGCGCCCGGCAACCGCACCGATTCGCTTAATACCACCAAGAATGACCATGCCGACAAGCACAGTGAGAATAACACCAGTGACAATCTGAGGCACCTGGAAGTAGGTAAAGGTGATGTCCGCGACATTCCAAGCCTGGAACATGTTGCCGCCGGTAATAGCGGAGATAATCAGTGTGACGACAAAGATGCCACCGATCACATGCCCTGAAATGTTCGTGAATGCGAGTCCGACAAACATCACCGCCAAAGCGATCCCAACAAAGAGCGGGATGGATGAACTGAAGACATCATTACCCAACCAACCGAGTGCGATCGAAACAAGTGCGAACGCGATGCCTGCTGGCAATCGGAGCGACTTTGATTCTGCGAGCCCTTTTTTGACCACAAACATCGGGCCGCCGTGCGGGTTATCTGGATCGTCAGTATTTCTATACATCATCGACTGTGTCACTTCGGTCATCTTGAGCGACATGCCCAGAATCCCGATGATCCACATCCAGAAGATTGCACCAGGACCACCAAGTGCGACCGCGACAGCAACACCAGCGATATTGCCCAGCCCCACAGTCGCAGACAATGCTGCCGAGAGGGCTTGGAAGTGATTGATGGCTCCCGGATCGTCCTTGTCGTCATACTTGCCTCGTACAACCTGAACACCATGCGTGAGCGCGCGGTACTGTCCAAACATGGACCAAAAGGTGAAAACAAGGCCTGTGATAAGCAATGCGTAGACCGTGTAATCAGAGAACAACACGCCGTTGATTGAGTTGATAAAATCGTTCAGTGCCATCTGGCCCTCGTTTATGTTTGTGCAAAGCTGGATTGATTCTTGTTGAGCTGTATTTTCCCATATCAGTGAGCAGAATGCAAGTACATGGCGACCGGGCTATTGTGGGATGTGTGGAATTCTCACGAGATTATCCTGATGATGAGCGAGCATCTTCAAGCAATTGAAGCCGCTCTGTGTGCCCAAAATGCGTATCAAGGGCTAGATTCCAACTCTGAAATACAACTCCATCCCATGCTCTGCCAAGCGTTTACAAACTCTGCACTTGGCATACATCGGGAGGTTGGCTACCCATCGTCGCCCAAATCTCGCCCCAACGAAGCTCAACGCCAACGCTGCGATCTGGTCCTCACACCATCGAAGAATCAAGATCTTTTTGATCCAATTGATGAACAACGCGAGCAAGATCGGGCTGTAGGCACCCTGTTTGAGTCCTTCGCACAACTCCACGAACCAAATCCTGATGATTCCTTCCCAGAAGATGCCTATTGGATCGAGGTTAAATCTGTCGGACAGTTCAGCTATGTTGATGGCGTGCCCGGGCCGAATCCCAAATACGCCTCCGAACTTCTCGCAGGCCCAAAGGCGGATGTCATCAAGCTGGCATCAGAGCCCGTCATCCGTAATGGCGGCTCGCTGATTGTACTTTTTTCCGAACACCAAGATATCGGCATCCATGATATCACCACCTGCGCAAACGCGATGATTGAACAAGATTTACCAATCTCTATTCCTGAGTTCGAAGCGTTCCCAATAACGAATCACGCAGGAAACGAATGGTGTACGCTCGGTTTAATCCCCATTCGGTTTTAGTTCACGCTTGGTTGAGATCAACAACATCAACGCCCGCATAGCGTGCGATGATCTTCGCAGCATTATGCGACGCATTCTGAGATTCAAACACTTTACCAATRTCTTCGAGTTCTTGAACCTGTTTCGCAAACGCGTCTTGATCTTCGAGCAGTTCAACCACACGATCGGCGATCGGTTCTGAGCCTCCAAAGTGCGGGACGAGTTCTGGGGCAATCTCTCGACCAGCGATCAGATTGGGAAGCGTGATGAACTTTGTTTGGATCAGCCATTGAGCGATCAATGTCCAGAGTAATCTTGGCAGCTTGTATACGATGACCATCGGCCGCTTCTGCTTGGCAATTTGCAGCGTTACCGTCCCAGAAACAACAATCGCCAGATCACACCATCGAATCACCGCGTCAGTATTCGAGTGGGTCATTTCGAGCGATTCAGGCCAAACCAACGATGCCTCGCGAGCAATCTTTCGAAGCTCGGGTTCGATCTCTTTGCGCGTCGCTGCGACGAGCCCACGCATCTCTGGATGCTCGTTTGCCAACTTGATATAGGCACCGAGCAAAAGCGGAAAGTTTTTCCGCATCTCRCCGGGWCGYGASCCGGGCATCAACGCGATGTTCTGTTCYCCGCGYGWCCARYCYGMGATCTGYTCATCGAGMWKMKYMGTRTCSAGRGGCTCATCRAAGAGCTGATGCCCGATRAAKGTCGCRTCAACKYKSCGAGCTTTGAACCACTCTTCYTCRAAYGGRAGMACRCACATSAYWKKWKMTGTMASSMTRYRCRAYTYSSGWWTCCKSMWMRSMKCYYMWGMYYWWMGMWSRRKSGCKMCSMTMYRKMCCACCTTCGAGCCTGTTGCTTTGGTCAGTTTACAGACCGGAAAGTTCGCTGCGGGTGAATCGACCGGAATATGCACGATGATCTTATGATCAACAAGCCATTGCTCGATCGAGGCATTGATTCGTTTGTGTTCTTTGATTTTTTCGAGCCCAGGCACACCCATCACCGCATCATCGCCGGTGAACTCGATAATCTGCGCCCCCGCTGCTTCCATCTTTTTTCCGCCCCACCCATAGATCATCAAATCTGGGCAGATTTTGCGAAGCACTGTGATCACAGCCGCTGCATGATCGTCGCCCGAAGGCTCAAATGCAGTAAACAATACAGCGGGTTGGTTGGACGAACTTGGCACTTGACAACAGTAGGCTTTTGCTCACACCAGAACCGTAATCCTTGAGCGTAAGTTGAGGGACTTTGAACGCTCACTCAGAATCCGGCAGCTCCAAACCATGCACTCGGTGTAGCACCCAATGCGCCAGAAATGGCAATGAGCGATTCAACACTCGGCAAGTGTGTCCCACGCTCGATCGAGCTGAGCTGTGATACCGAAACAGAACTCACTTCTGAGAGTTCTCGAAGCGTCCAACCGCGTTCAGTGCGTGCAAGACGGATCTGTCGCCCAAGCACAGAGCGGAGACGATCCATTGGGCGTTGTCCCAGCCCGAATGTGATCGCAGCTTGCGATAAAGCCTTGCGCAGATCATCGAGACTAAAAGGCTTGGAGATATAGTCAAACACATCCTGCTTGAATGTCTCACGCATTGAATCAAGCGATGGATACCCAGTCACCACGATCACACACTGCTTTGGCCATCGGCTTCGGATCTCAGTGAGAACTTGCTCGCCCGAGTTGATTCCCATTTTGATATCGAGCAAGATAACATCTGGCCGATGCTGTTCCGCCTCTTTATAAAGCCCCGCAGGCGTAGAAACCGTGCGGACCGTGTGCCCGTCTTGACTCAAGATACCCTCAATATACTCGCGAAAATCCTGATCATCGTCCAGTGCCAAAATAGACAAAGGCACCTCTGGATATGACTCTGACTGATTGGTAGATTCGGGCATAATGGGCATCATAGGCAAAGAGACAGATTCTAACCAGACATTATTGTCCGTTTATGTTGAGTCGACAGATCGAATCATAGGAAGCACCACCTCGAAGAGTGCGCCAGTGTGCATATCTTCCGCTGGGCGATTGGTTGCAATAAGCACCCCCCCATGCTCACGAATTATCCCATTGGCCACCGCCAGCCCAAGCCCTGTGCCGTGGGAATCGAGCCGAGAAGAGACAAACGGCTCGAAGAGCCGATCAATCAATGCAGATTCGATCCCAGGTCCATTGTCTTCGACCCGAATAATCGCCCAAGGCACACCATCACGCGTTTCTATCTTCGCAAAGAGCTCGATTTTTGAATCGACAGCCGACTCAGTATTGATTAACGCATCAACGCCATTTCGAATCAAATTGACAAACACCTGAACCAATCGATCAGGATCGCATGCAATTTGGATATTGGGTTCAATGTGATTCACAATCTCGATCCCTGAATGCTCGAGTTGTTCCAACCGATCAAGCATGACAAGCGTGCGGGCTTCGTCGAGAATTTGCCATATATCCGCCTGAATATTCTTCGGCGGGCGAACCCGAGCAAAATCGAGCAATCCATCGGAGAGAATCTCAAGACGAGATACAACACGAGCGAGCAATGCGATCTCGGTCAATGAGAGCGATTTATCCGAGTTGAGCTTATCAACCAACCCTTTGACCACCGCCAAAGGCGTATTGAGTTCATGAGCAATACCCGCGCTCATCATGCCCAACGATGCCAACCGATCTGCGCCTTCAAGATTTTTTCGAGCGGTTTCGAGTAAGTGATTCTTTTTATGCAAATCTGCTGCTGTATGTTCAAGGCGATCGAGGGCCTTTGCCAGATCTTTTTCGTTCTGCCTGAGAGCCAAAATCGATTGATTGCGAGATCGCATAATCGATCCCAACTCGTCGGCTGGAATGACATTCTCGGGGATGATTTCAGACTCTCGTACGCCCTCACGAACAGCTTGATCAGCTTCAAGAATTTCACTCAGCGGGCGGTACACATGCTCTGGAAGCACGAGCAGTTCAAGGGCAAATGCGACAAAGGCATATCCTGCAACCAGCGTCAAAATGACCAAAATATAGACCAACCGAATGGTTTCGCGGGCTCGGTTAGATTGGGCACGGACGACAAAGAACTGTCTTTGATCTGGCAGCCATTGAATCACGCCGCTCGCAAAGCCATTGGTAGGGACTGGCACAACACTCTTTGGCTCAGATTGTGCCAGCAAAGCCGCTGCGTCTGATACATCTTCAAGATTCGCAGGATCAACAAACTCAAAGCGAGCATGCTCGAGCGGGGTCTCAAATGCCCCCCCCTTGAGCCCATCATTCGTATGAAACAACTCAACAATCTGCTCCGCCTGATCTGTTTCTGCGCCATCAATTACCTTCGACATCGCAGGACGAATAGCGATCAACAGCACAACGCCAAGGCAAACAGAGAAAATCGTGTGAAGCACAATGAGCTTCTTGCGGATACGCATACCTGCAAGAATCCCCTTTGTCGGTTTCTTCTGGTTGTTTCCGCTTGAATCCGCCATAGATACTCCAGATCACAAGATCGATCCACCCATACGACCTAGCCTTGCCCAATGCCCAGAACGACCACCAACGAAGTCACCGATCCACGAGATGCAGCCTATCGCCATTTGGCCCGCCAAGCAGATCGTATGCCTGATCTTGGGCTCTTTGATCTCCATACCGGATCAATGGATGCCCGAGACGCCTCWTTRGCCCAYGCSATTGTWGAAGGCGCYATAACRCGYTGGCTSACACTCGATTATATCATTTCTGAACTCGGTGCCCGCCAGCTTCGAGATCAAGAAGCCCGGATGCAGGCTGTGCTGCTCGGAGGAGCCGCCCAGTTGTTGCTCATGGATCGGGTGCCRCCRCACGCGGTGATCGATGAATCGGTCGAATGGGCCAAACGCAATATCCGTCCAGGTGCCGGCGGAATGACCAACGCGATTCTTCGGAAAGTCGCCCGGGCAAAAGGGGGGCGGATCGATTCTTGGAATCATCACCTCGATGCCATCCCACGCTCGGATGGCACAGGCTTAAAGCTTTTCGGGCTCGAACTCCCTACAAGCGGGCTTCATCGGGTGAGTGTTGCCTGTTCGGTCTCTTCGCAACTCGTCCAGCGATGGGAAAACGAGTATGGCGACCCGACAGTTCCTGCTATGCACACACTGTGCAGGGCCCCCACAACCATGTATGTTGCCCATGCTCAAACGCCAATCGATCATCTTGAGCTTGGCGAGCATGATTCGCCCAATCATCGAATCTTCACTGGAAAACGCCCAGAACTCATCGAACTGCTCGCTTCGCGATCTGATATCTGGGTGCAAGATGCTGCGAGTTCGCATGTCATTGACGATCTCAAGCTCGATCGATCCCCTGAGTTGATCATCGATCTATGTGCTGGCAAAGGCACCAAGACCCGCCAGCTACGAGCGAAATATCCAAATGCCCAGATCATCGCAGCCGATGTTGCCGAAACTCAACTTGATGCCCTCAAAGCCGTCTTTGATGGCGATGATCAAGTTCATGCCATGTCGGTGGAGACATTGATGAACACCGAACTGGGCAAGGCTGATCTGGTGCTCGCCGATGTCCCCTGCACCAACTCAGGAGTCCTCGCCCGAAGACGCGAGGCGCGGTATCGCCCGATGAAAAAACAACTCGCCCGGATTATCCCGATTCAGCACGAAATTGCACGAAATGCACATTCGCTGCTCAAAGATGGTGGCTCGCTTGTCTATTCGACATGTAGTTTGGAAGCTGAAGAGAACGAAGATCAGGCGACCTGGATTGCAGAAAAACTAAACATGACGATGTGTACCCAAAGGCGAGTCGACCCGGTTGGCCAACCCGGTGAGCCGAGCTCAAGCTATTGTGACGGATCATTTTCGGTTCGTCTGACAAAATAACTGCAACTGAGACCTGTTCTGATTTGCGCCTTTGGACTGATTGTCGGTGCAAATCCATTGAATTAAGGTGTACAACCAACGAATTGGCCGTACACTTCACTTCGATATCATGTTGATATCTTCTTTGAGGATTGCCTGATGAATCTGATCGATATTTTGAATCCACAGTGTATCTGCTCGCCGCTCCAGTCGGTCGATAAGCAAGATGTGATCAACGAACTCGTTGATGCGCTCGTTGCATCGGGTCAGGTTTCTGATTCTGACTCACTCAAGAGTGCAGTCTGGACACGAGAGCAGACCCGGACCACCGGGATCGGTCATGGCCTGGCGATCCCCCACGGCAAATGTTCGAGCATGAAAGAACTGGCGATTGCTATCGGCAAGCCTGCAACGCCGATCGACTTTGAAGCGATTGATTCACAACCCGTTCAACTCATTGTGTTGCTTGCATCACCACCAGACAAGACCAGCGACCATATCCAGGCGTTGGCACATATCAGCCGAATGATGAATGACGCTGGGTTCCGTGATGAGATCTACAAAACCGAATCGCCAGAATCGATCTACGAGATCATCAAAGACCAATCCAGCTAAATATCAATCCCGCTCATCCCAGCTCATCATGCTCTGAAGCAGCATGCTCTGCGATTACACCAGCCAGGGTTTCGAGCCTGCCAAGCGATCGTTCTGCGCAAGATTTGAAGTAGACATGTGGAAAGAGCGTTACCAATGCGATGGTGAGTCCAAACGCGGTGGTGTAGAGTGCTTCAGCGATCCCGCCTGCAACAACCGATGGATCAGAAACCGCAGCAGCATCRCCCAAAAGATCARAGCTCCTGATAATCCCGGTCACTGTACCCAGAATCCCCAGCAACGGTGCAGCTGCAATGATGGCACCCAAGATCGCAGCGAATCGTTCGATTGCGGGGCGAAGAGATTCGATATGCCCAATCAAGATCGCCTCGTTGATTCTTCGTGAGGATGAAGAGAGCCGAACGAGTTCGCCTTCAAGTGTTCGATCCTTGGCAATTTCATCTCCAACTTGATCGATTGAATCTGAATCATACATCGCCAGATAACGAGCGAGCCGTTTGCTGCCAGATCGTTGGGAAGAGAATACCCAGAAAATCAGGCGTTCGAAGATGAGCGTGAGCGAAAGTACACTCAAGAACATCAACGGATACATCACCCATCCACCAGCACCGAAAAACTCAATAGCTTGTTCAATCATTGGATAAATCCTAGCACTCCAATGGCACCATGTCGGCTACCATTGCTCGTGACCCAATCCACGCACCAAAACAATGCCCAACTTCGTGATGTTATCGCGATAATYGATCAACAAATCGAATCATTCGTCGCATCCAAAGGCTTCCCCGACAACCTCCACCAGGCGATCGATTATGCCGTCCTTGGTGGCGGCAAGCGGCTTCGCCCTGCGTTGGCATGGTTTTCGTCCATCGCCTGTGGCGGCACGGGCAAAGACTCCATACATGCCGGGATCGCCGTCGAACTCATCCATGCGTTTAGCCTAGTTCATGATGATCTGCCTGCGATGGATGATGACGATCTTCGCAGAGGGCGACCGACGCTCCATATCCACACCAACGAACCCATGGCCATCCTCGCGGGCGATGCGATGCTCTCGCTGGCATATGAAGCAGTGATGGATACTGAGGATCACTCTGTCGCTCGATTACTCGCTGGAGAACTCGCTCAAGGCACCCGAGCAATGATCATCGGCCAAGTGTACGACACACTCGGCGGGCTACCGACTGGCATAACAGATGAGGAACAGATCAAGCTGATCCATTGCAACAAGACCGGCGCCCTGCTGACCGCATCGTGCAGGATGGGCGCGATTTGCGCCCATGCAACCGAGCAGCAACTCGAGCTCATCACTCGCTATGCCCAAGCTATTGGGTTGCAGTTCCAGATTGTGGATGATTTGCTCGATACCGAAGGCTCTGCCGAGCATGTGGGCAAAGCCACCGGCAAAGATGCTGCTGCCGGGAAACTGACTTATCCGGGAATCCTCGGTGCAGCACGCTCGCGGGAGATTGTGAGAGAACTGGCTGATGAGGCGACAAACGCTCTCTTCGAGCTCGAAGCGTCCGCCACAGGCACAACAGCCCCACTTGCCCAACTCGGGAAGATGCTCATGGTCCGAAAACAATGATTTGTCAGATCAGTGATCCCTCGGTTGGTGTAATTTATCGATTCTGATCTCTAATCAAACAGAACACCGACAAAAGCAGATGCGTAGATCGGTGGCAGGCAACTATTGATTGCACTATAATCTGCGAGATGCCTCTSSKKWTCWGAKKYKKYYGWGAAAGGSCCMTATGGCATTGCTTGAAAACATCCGAACCTCGCAAGATCTCCGTGATCTCACGATGACACAACTCGAAGAGTTGGCTGGTGAGATCCGGGCGAAGATTATCGACAAAGTCTCGCAATCTGGCGGGCACCTCGCGCCCAATCTTGGTGTAGTCGAGCTCACCATCGCGATGCACCGGGTGTTTGATTTCTCTCATGATCGGCTGCTCTTTGATGTTGGACATCAATGCTACCCGCACAAGCTACTCACTGGACGATCGGATCTTTTCGAGAACCTTCGCACACGCCAAGGCATGTCTGGATTTCCAGAACCTTCAGAATCTGCGACGGATCTATTCCGTGTAGGTCATGCAGGAACTGCCATCTCGACCGCTGTGGGAATGGCCAAGGGCGATGAACTCAATAAACAATCGTACCATCCTGAGACCAACCTCCAAGGGCGACGGGTTGTTTCGCTTATTGGCGACGCATCAATCGTCAACGGCTTGTCGATGGAAGGGCTCAACAATGCTGGCACACTCAAGCGTCAGTTCTTGGTTGTACTCAACGATAATGGGATGAGCATCTCCAAGCCTCAGGGCGCGATGGCACAGTACTTTGATCGCGTGCGCGTATCGCATACCTATTCTGATTTCAAAAAAGGTGCCAAAGAACTGCTCAAGCATGTTCCTGGCGGCGGCATATTGCGTGAAGCCTACCACCGGATGGGCGAGATGACCAAAGTGGCGATCGCTGAAGATTCATGGTTTGAAAAGTTTGGACTTCTCACCGTTGGACCAATCGACGGGCACGATCTCCCTACACTCATCGAGTTCATGACCGAAGCAAGAGATATTGATCGCCCAATGGTGCTTCATGTAAAAACCATCAAGGGCAAAGGGCTTGACATCGCGGAACAAGACGCGACCAAGTTCCATTCTCCCAAAGCATTCCGTGTTGAACGAGATGAAACCCTTGGGTGCAAGGTTGAGATGAAATCTTCAGGACGATCGTTCACCGCTGCGTTTGGTGATGCGATGGTCGAGATGATGAGCCAGGACGAATCTGTTGTCTGCGCCACCGCCGCAATGCCCGACGGCACAGGAATCATCCGAGCAATTGAGACCTATCCCGATCGCAGCTTTGATACTGGGATCTGTGAATCGCATGCCCTCGACATGATGGCGGGCATGGCCAAGTGTGGTCTCAAACCATTCTTCGCGGTCTATTCAACATTCATGCAACGAGCATTCGACCAAGCATTCCAAGAAGTMGCCYTSCAAGGYYTASSYGTTCGSCTYTGCCTYGAYCGCGCAGGSSTYGTYGGMGRMGACGGMGCYGTMCAYCAYGGSTTCTGYGAYRTYTCSATYYTMCGMACACTSCCMGAYGCSGTSYTSAYSGCYGYSATYGAYGAACCMAGCYTSAWSSMSTSSCTSGAGTTCWTGCGMACCTGGGAMKCMKSRCTSASYKYWGTKCGYTAYCCACGCGACAATGTCACCGATCGCTTTGGCGATGCGCCAGCATTTGAACTCGGCAAGGCCCGTTTGCTTACTCCTGAGTTTGCCGATTTAGATCAATCCAAACCAGATGTTGCCGTGCTTGCGTTTGGTACGCCAGCCGTACAAGCAATCGAAGCGATCGAACAACTTGGAAATGAATATCGCGTCGCGCTCTATGACGCTCGGTTCGCCAAGCCGATCGATGACGCACTCGTCCGCGATTTGCTCACACGAAACATCCCAATCTTGACACTCGAAGACCATTCGATTATCGGCGGGTTCGGCACTGCGGTGCTTGAGTCTGCCCAGACAATGGGTCTCAACACCGCGGGCATCGTTCGCCACGGGATTCCTGACCATTGGATCTTGCAAGATTCACGAAATAATCAGCTTGCGGAAGTCGGTCTTGATGCCGACGGGATCGCACGGATGATCCGACATACATTCGCCCCCGATCAGCACAAGATGTTTGTCGCCAAGTCTCAATCGAAGTCGACTACAAGAGCTTTCGAGACAAAGCCCGCTGATTCCAAACTCAGTGTCTAAAGACGATACACTATTGCTATGCCACGAGCCGTCGTCCTGATTACGAATCATCACAAGCCAAGGGCCAACGCTGCCCTAGATGAGGTTCGCTCGCTCATTCATGAACACGGCAAACTCGTCGTTGAACTCGAATCAAAAGAAGAGAACACGCTCCCGCCTGCGGCAGATGTCGATCTGGTCATCGCACTCGGTGGCGACGGCACCATCCTCTCAGCAGCTCGTAGATGCCTGACCTTGCGTGCCCCGCTCTTGGGCGTGAACACCGGAAAAGTTGGTTTTATGGCCGGCTTTGAACTCGATGCCTTTCGCAAAAATGCGAAGTCTTTACTGAGCGATACGCCACTCGAAATCCAYCCCGTCACGCCTCTTCACGGCGTAGTCAAAGCTGCTGATGGAACCCCCAAGCATTCTGCATTCGCCCTCAACGAGTTTGTTGTCAGTGCAGGCCCGCCGTTTCGGATGATCACGCTTGATATTTCGGTCGATGGTCATCCTGGGCCGACGGTCTCTGGCGATGGGTTGATCGTATCTACGCCCTTGGGCTCGACCGCTTACAATGTGTCAGCTGGTGGACCGATTGTGGCCCCGGGTGTCAATGCGATGATTGTCACCCCCATCGCCGCCCACTCGCTCAGCTTCCGCCCGATTGTTATCCGATCAGATTCTGATGTTCGKATCCAGCTCAGCTCGGTCAATGCAATTGAGTCTTCGGGCACCACACTGATCATCGATGGACAAGTGAGCCATCTGCTCGATGAAGGCGATGTTCTGCGTGTGACCGCTGCCAAAGAGCAAATAGAGTTTGTCCTCGATCCAACGGTCAGCTATTGGCAAACTCTCTTGGGCAAAATGCACTGGGCATCCGAACCCAACGCATCGGGAATAAAGAAACCCCGTTGATTGTTTCACTCCTGAATCTATCAATCACTTCAGGAACCAGACCGATGCAGAATCAACCGACTGATACCCACGAACTCCAATGCCTCGAAGTCTGGGGCGGCTCGAGCCATGCCGATCATTCGGCTTCTGTCCCAGGGCTCGACATCAGCGTGACCGCTCGCCCATATGGAGACAGCGAAGCAGGCGGCGATTTATACCTGATCTCATCATGCTCAAGCGGATGGATTTCTCGGATGCTTCTCGCAGATGTCGCAGGCCATGGCGATGCAGTGAGCGATCTCTCGGCAAAGCTCCGAAAAGCGATGCACAAATCCATCAACACCGTCGATCAATCCAAACTCGCCAGAACACTCAACACCGCGTTTGATGAGATATCCGATGGTTCAAAGTTTGCAACAGCTCTCTTGATGACTTACTTTGCCCCCACCGGACACCTGATCTTTGTCAATGCCGGGCATCCCCCGCCGTTGTTGTGCCGGGCGGGCGCAGACCAATGGATACCCATCGATCAAGATACAGATGGAATCATGAAGCAATCTTCGCGCGATCTACGCGTAGGGATCAAGAACCTGCCTCTGGGAGTTATTGGTTCGACTGATTATGAACAAATCGCAATCAAGATCAACGAGGGCGATCGGATCTGCGCCTATACCGATGCCTATATCGAAGCCCAAAGCCCCGACGGCAAACTCTTAGGCGTAGACGGATTGGCTCAAATACTTGCAGCAACCTATCAGTCTGCCGCTACATCAAACACTCAACCAGACCCAACCCATGAGATTCAAGCTCAAGGCTATCAACTCGCAGACGATGACCACACAATGCTCTTGTTCCATCACAATGGGCAATCAAGATCAAAGGTTGGGCCATCGACGCTTGGAAAACTGATTAAAAACGGATTTGGATTTGGACATACCGACACTGTTCTCTAAGTCGCCCTACAGCACAAAGAGTTCTTCCGGGTTCACAAGCGCGATGATCGTATCCCCTGCTTCAGGCTCGACCGGCTTATCGACGGTCGATACGGTCATCAACCCTGCTGGTGAAACCGTAAAGAGTGGCAACGCGGTCGAGCCATACAGGGTGTGATAGTCATCGTATGTGAATTCTTCCGAAATCGTAGTCGCTTTGACCACCCACCCATTGTGAAGTCGAGATTCGAGCCGACCGTATTGAGCATTGGCATCGAAGAGCACACGCCAGCGACGATCACTCGATGCTTCCTCACTGGATTTCTTTGTCTTGGTACCAGGAAGCTGATACAACTTTGAACTCTCAAAGATCCCTTTGAATCTTTGGAGCGCGAGCGTATTGACCTCATCATTGGGTGTTGTTGCGAATACTCCACCAATCCCGCGAAGATCGAGTTCGGTGATGTCGCTGATAGTCAGGATATTGCCTTGCAATGCTGGCAGATGGGCCATGCGAGCATCACGAACATTCTGACGATTGGTATCGATCAGCAAAACCTTAATCCCACGATCTGTCAACACTTTGGCAATCGAACGAACCCACGACGGCGCACCGACAAAGATGATCCCTTGCGGATTCTGATCGGCAACACCAAGTAGTTTGGCAGCCCAAGGCGTTGTCAGCCCATAAAACGCGACGGTGCCGATGATCACTGAGAATGTAATCGGAACAAGGCTCTCGCCCCCGGCCATACCATTGCGCTCAAGCCCGAGCGAGAAAATAGCTGCGGCCGCCGCGGCGACAATTCCTCTTGGCGCAAGCCATGCGAGAAACATTCGTTCGCGCCATGTCAACCCTGCACCAACTGTTGCCAAAAAGACGGCTGTCGGTCGTGCGATAACAATCAGTACAAACAAGAAACCAAAGACCGAGAGCCAGTTCAGGCTCGCGAGTTGCTCAATCTGCAATCGAGCAGCCAGCACAATAAACAGCATCGCGATCAATAGAACACGCAGGTTCTCTTTGAACTCGAGAATATGGTGAACATCAACCTTCTTCTGATTCCCCAACGCAATGCCCATGACGGTCGTCGCGAGTAAACCCGATTCGGGCATGATCTGATTCGATGCGGTAAAAGTAGCGATGACCAACATCAACGACACCGGGTTTTGGAGAAAATCGGGGACCCAGAATCGTGTCAATAAGTTTTGAAGCAGCAGTGCGGAAAAAACTCCAAGCCCTACGCCCGCTGCGATTGTAATGGCAATCGACTGGAAGATTGAGCTTATTCCTGATGAGGTGGAGGTTGAAGTGATCACCTCGAAAACCAATACCGCAGCCCCGACGCCGATCGGATCGATTACGATCCCTTCCCACTTGAGGATCAACCCAGTATCGCCCGAGGGGCGTATGTGGGCGAGCATCGGGCCAACAACGGTTGGGCCGGTGACGATGAGGATTGCGCCTAGGAGGATCGCTGTCGGGCGATCAAGCCCAAAGAAGTAGTATGCACTGATCCCAGCGATAATCCAAGTAACCAACGCGCCTGTCGTGACCAGCAAGGTCACCGGCTTCCAGGTCGAACGGAGTTCCTTGAAGTTGAGCGTGAGCCCACCCTCATACAGAATCAGCCCGACAGCAATGCCGACAAGTGAGAGCAAAATATCTTTATCAAAAAGAGCATCAGGATCGATGGCAAACGGCGTGCCTTCAAAGATCGATCGCATCACAGGGCCGGCAAGAATCCCAAAGATCAAGAGCAGCAAGATAGATGGAATACGAATTTTCCATGCAAGCCATTGGGCACCAACCCCGAGCACGATAATCATCGCGAGAGCTATGCCGACATATGAATCTGTAGATGCGAGTGTAAGCATAATTCCATCCATGGAAAACGAACTGAGACCACATCTCATTTCTCGTAGTTTGATCATACCAGATTGAGCATGGACTCGGTAGCAAAACTTCGCACGATCTCACCCGAATCTGTTCTAGGCACATGCACTATAACATGTCCAAAACGAAGAAAGAGCCCTGAAAACTCAGGGCTCTTTCAAACAAGCGAGGCGGACGGGAATCGAACCCGCAACCTCCGGATCGACAGTCCGGGGCTCTAACCAATTGAGCTACCGCCCCATTTGGACGAACACGAAATCGTGCTTGCTCACTTGCGAGACGATGATATTCCATCGACTCAGATTGTCAAGTGATGAAGCTTTGAAAAGCATGGAAACATCACAAGACTTTGATTCATTGCGCGATTTGAGATATCTGGACCTTCGCTCGTCCGAATATTCCACGCGTATTTTCGCTCAGTCGATGAGCTTGATTTTGTGTGGCTCTTGAATCTTGAGTGGGTTGCCCTCAGGCGAAACCTTTGTGCCTGCGATCCAAAGCATCGCGACTGCAACACCCATCGAAACAACACCCAAGAACATCAACGCGGTATAGACATCGGGTGCTGACCCTTTGTTCTGACGACCGCCCGGCATCTGCATTCCAAACTGGCTCATGGACTGCTCCTTTCGTGTGATCGTGTGATTAGCTACCGATTTTACTCATGACCTGATCACCCTCACGGATGACTTGACCGCTCGCGACGAACGCGACGCGACCAACGGCATGATTGAGATCAACGCGGGAGATAACGAGTTCACCAAGGAATATCCGATCGCCGCGATGGATGTACAAACGAGTGTTCTCACGGAGACGATCGCTCGAACCGAGATTAATCTTGACGAGTGTGTCACCGGATGCAGGATCTGCAAGAACCTCTGCGATGGTGCCTCGGACCAATGGCCCTGAGATTTCTCTTGGCATTTCAATAGAAGCGACTGACGAGTTGCTGCCTGGGGTCGCTCCTGCGACCATCACTTGCAACTCGGTGATCTGTTCTTGGAGCGCACGCTTGACTTGCTCATACACAATCACTTGGCTTTCGAGATCGGAGAGTGATTTCTCAAAGTCGATCTTGTCGTTGCGCCATGAGAGTTCTGCAACACGCAAGCGGTCCATCTCGGACTTGTACTCATCGATGATGCGAGCCTGTGTTTCGGTGGTCACACCGAGCTGGGCGATCTTCGAAGTGATCGACTCGCGACCGGCTTCTGCTTGACGCAGTGCGATACGGAGTTCTGAGTTTGATGCTTCGAGCCTGCGTGAATCTGCATCGCGGCTTGCGAGTTCATCGCGGGCCCCGCTGAGGTCTTCTTGGAGCGCGGCACGCTCTTGACCATGTGCAGCGTTCTGGGCAGCTTGATCGGTCATTGCCGAATCTGCCCTTGCACGCATGTCGTTGTAGTCCGCAGTAATGCGATCTGCATTTACGGAATAAGAARTTGCCAGTGCAGCCATCATGATGCTGAGCACTGAAGCAAAGAGTACGAAAACCTTAGTCAATATGTGCACGATCCGCTCCTCTAGTCCACGCTGGAGAGATTATTGTTACTGATTCAATCCCAAACGCGACATCCATGCGAAAGGGGGGTGTCTAGTGTAGCATCATTTGCACCCAAAGAATGGGTATTGGGCACTGCGATTCGACGGTACCTAGTTCTCCATGAAGTGGAGTGGTCTCCCGATACGCTTCAAACAAGTGCTTAGATCCGTATTTGCAACGAATCCTGTATATGTTTTTGGGAATCACCGAATGGATTTCATACCCATCTTAATGCGTATAATCCACAATTGCCCCGGCAGCAGCCACCTGAGTGAGCGGCGATGGATCATTGAGCATCATCATTTCGAGCTTACCCAAGTTACCCCGATCACGAGTCTGCCCGTAAACCGATGCGGATTGAGCACGAATTGCATCAATCTTGCTATCCATATATTCATCCGCAACAAACGCACCCTCGCGATACCCCATCTTGGCGAGGGCATAGGCAACGCCCAAACGAACCTCAGCGGGCATCGGTACATCGGCATCGAGGTCTGACAGGTAGATCAACTGATCGATCGAAGGCTCATCCTTGATCTGCCCAATGATCTGGACTGCCAACGCGGTTGCTTCAAGTTCTTCTGGGCGTGAGGGATACAACGCTGCCCGGATGGTATCGATACTCTTGTGAGACCYGAGTTTGATCATTGCCTCAGCAACCTGGAGCCGAAAGAGTCGGGTTTCAATTACTGAAGCATTCGTAATTGGCTCGCTGACCGCCTGACGAAGCATCGGAATCGCAGATGGATCACCAAGTTCGCCAAGAACAAACGCTGCTTGTGATCGCACCCGTGGATTGGGATGTTCAAAGAGGAGGATTGAAAGCTCGGTAAGATCAATATCTTCACCAAATGAACCCAAGGCATACATCGCTGCGGCTCGAACAAAGGGGGATTCATCGTTGAGCAACCCTCGAATAGTCGGGGCCAATGGGCTTAACCGCRATCGCCCGKCAACCATAACGGCGACCGTTCGCACGCCAGCGTTTGGATCAGACAATGCAAGTGCCACGATCGGCTCGACCTTTGATCGCACAGGAGCAAGCGCTTCAATTGCATTGGCTCGAAGCTCAGGAGCCGAATCTGCGGTCATCCGCATCAAGCGATCGATCGCAATCTCACGGAGTTCGGCTGTAGGCGATGCCTCGATGATCCGTTGAGAGCCATCGGGATTATTAAATACAATCCGTTTATTGCCATCAGGACGAATTTCGGCTCCACACCCGGCAAGCAAGCCCAGCGCGAGAAGTCCGGTAGATATTGAGGCAAGTGAACAGCGATATAAGCGAGTCGTCATTGGGCAGCTCCTGTCGTGCAACTGAATCAATCATACACGATCGAGATTGATCTATAGATTATCTATCGGCTGGTTGTACGATTTTGGGCCTGCGAAAGATCGGGCGGATCGTCCAGAACGCCATCAGCAAGAAACAAATCCATCCAAAGAGATCACCAATCAAAGCGAAAAGCGTACTCCCCTGCCCGAGCATGACATCTGCAATCAGATAGCCCTCGTTCGGGTTCGCGGGGTCAACTGATGTAAGATCCTGGGTCTGAATCTGCCCTTTGTGATCGATCACACACGAGATTCCGGTATTAGCACAGCGGATCATTGGGGTGTTGAGTTCGATACTCCGCCAGCGGGCATTGAGTATGTGCGATTTGCGCCCAGCATCCCATSAACCAAACCACCCATCATTGGTCATGTTAATCATGACGCCGGCTTGGCGCTGTCCACCTTGGAACACAAGCTTTCGGCAAACGCTCGAAACGGTTGCTTCAAAGCAAATTGGTGTTGCCAGCATGACCTGCTCAACTTGCCCGTTGCGATCGACAGGGATGGTCAGCAACCTTGCTTCTTTCCCTTCGCTGAGCGCGAACTCCATGCCTTGGGCACCGAGAGAAAGCAAAGCTTGCTCTAGCCAATCCCAAGTCGAGATATAGGGCATAACTTCGCCAAAGGGGGTGAGGTGAAGCTTGTCATACCAGACCGGCTGAGGCTCGCCATCGAGCAACACAAACGCGCTGTTATACATCGCATCACGCTGATACACGATCCCCTCGTCTGTATCAACTATCTGGAGATTGTCATACGCAACCGACCCTACCACCATCGGAATATTGAGAGCCTGCTGAAGGATCAGTAGTTCATCAACCACCATTGTTGCGGACACCTTTGAAGGCAAGCCTGTGAGCTCGGGGACATCATCATCGTTTCGGGCTTTCAAGCTCCAAGCAAGATGCGCCTCGCGTTCTGCACTGAGCGAAGCCGGATCAAGCGTCCACCCAGAGACAAAGCCTTCGGGCCAGATGATGACATCGAGTTGCTCAGGGTTCTTTGGGTCAGTCGCGGCTGCGATGGTCAAATCTCGCAGCGTGAGCCAGTCCCTGATCCGTTGGCGAACCGTCCAGTCCGTCCGATTATCCTGAGGCACATCGGGTTGAATTATTCCAACACGAATGTATTCTGGATTTGTCGGCTCTGACGGGATCAGAAAATAGCCAATGCCGATCCATGCCGAGAAGATCCCGCCTGCAATCACACCAAACTTCAATCGCTCTTTGCTGGTTTTCGAACTAATCGCAAGCAAAAGGACGACTGAATAGGAAGCGCACAAGAAGGAAACAAGATACACCCCTCCCACTGACGCAGGCATTGCCAAAATACCTAAAGGCGAATCGATCAAAGGCTGAGCAATGAGATACCAGGCGTAACCATTCCAAACTACTGACCCTCGCAGAAACTCCACCCCAACCCACACAATCGGAAGCACAACTGCGTGTCGCCCCAAACGCGAACCGAGATGGCGTGCGATCCAGATGAAAAGGAATGAAAAGAATCCGAGTTGAACCACCAGCGGGATTACGCCGGCCACTGATATCTCACTGACCCAAAGATGCGTCCAGATCCACCCGGGCAATGTCCCTAGTGCCCCCCAGAAGGCTGCTCGTGAAGGCGAAAGCTTGTTTGATTTTGCAAGGATAAAAAGCGGGAATGGTATTAAAAATGCAAAGCCCCAATAGGAAAACGGTGCAAACGCGAGAATAAGGAAAAGGGCACTCAAAAGCCCGGCGATAATCGCGCCGAAGAAAGCCGAACGGGTCTTTGRKYKSMYKMKSKCGSRSRYRTSKSKSRKKYMATYWSARSMMRKCSMTYRSRWTYGRWYRYWRCSGGWTYAYWTSCCMGCGTARTCGATCARSCGYGCSAGYTCWSWYCGMAGYTCRTGRCGATGGACAACRCGRTCMACCATYCCKCGYTCTYGCAAGAACTCGGMSSKYTGRAATCCMTCRGGKARATCCTGGCGGATCGTYTGRCGGATCACSCGCGGGCCGGCAAAGCCGATAAGTGCTTTGGGTTCGGCGAGGTGGAAATCGCCAAGCATGGCGAAGGAGGCGGTGACGCCGCCGGTCGTTGGGTCGGTCATCACGGAGATGAATAATCCGCCCGAATCATCATGGCGAGCGAGAGCTGCGGATGTTTTTGCCATCTGCATCAGGCTCAATGCGGCCTCTTGCATCCGGGCACCGCCCGAGCATGAGACAATAATGACAGGCAGGTTATGCTTGGTTGCGTATTCGATTGTGCGTGTGAGTTTTTCGCCGACGACTGAGCCCATCGAACCCATCATGAAGGTGAGGTCCAAACAGGCGAGCATCGTGAGTCGCCCTTTGATAAAGCACTTGCCCGCTTGGCACCCTTCGAGCTGCCCGGTTTTAATCTGCTCACGCTTGAGGCGTTCAGGATACGACTTGAGATCGGTAAACTTGAGCGGGTCTTTACAACGCAACTCGGTAAACATGGGCACAAAGGTATCTGGGTCGACGAGTTGTGTAATGCGGATAGCTGCCGAAATGCGGAAGTGATGTTCGCATTCTGGGCAGACATGAAGATTTGATTCCATCTGTCGGCGATAGATCATCTGGGCACATGACGGACACCGGAGCCACAACCCTTCGGGGATCGATCGGCGTCCTGCCTGCTTGATCTGGTTGGATGCTTGCGTCGCGGCTTGGGTCATTGAGGTGTCCTCGGGAATATATCTATAAATCGATTGATATCTGCGGCACGCCGATGGTTGATTCTAGTCTATAAATGACCATTTGGCTTGATTGACTGAGCAGCGTTCGTATTTACGCGCTTGCTTTGGCTCGTGATTGGTATGAATCAATCTGCGATTTCATCAGTTCAAAGGTCTCTACTTGCATCGGCTCGTCGAGTTGTGACCAGATATCACACATTTTTTGCTCATTGAGCCAGCATCGAACGATCGCCCATGCCCAAGGGCGGAGCATAATTGCGAGAGAGGGATGGGTGCCCTTCACTTTTGAAATGGCTTTGATGATCGAAGAGGCAAGCCGATCTTGAGCATCGTAGAACGATTCCCCTTCGGGCGGCGTGATTCGGGCAGGGTTCTCTTTCCATTGGTTGTACGCGCTTGGGCAGCGTTCTTCGAGAATAGATTCGAGTTCGCCCTCCCAAAGCCCCATACCAACATTGGCGAGGTTGTCGATCGATTTGAGTTTTATATCTGGCGATGTGATCATCAAGTTCGCTGACCATTGAGCAGATTCTTCGTTACTCGTCAAGATATGCGAGATCGGGTGATCTGGTTCAAAGCTGCGAATCGCATCAGCGACCGCATTCGAACCAGCCTGGGTCATCGGGAGATCGGTTAATCCGATGATTCTGGAATCTGCATCCCATGCTGTTTCACCCACGCGAAGCAGGTGAATGGTGTATCCGATTGGCTTAGCCATCGTTGAAACTCCTGTGATGGTCGATCCTGACATCGCATCAGGTCTCTCTACAAATCATCGGCCATCGTGCAGTCGAAGCAAAAGTGTAGCAAATATCTGGCGAATATGTGATGATTCTAGGAAAAACAGCAAGTTTGTTTGCGTTGCGTATGGGTATTTTGACCCATTCTTAGCTTTTCGGACCTCGAAGATTTTGTATAATCGCTGCCCATTGGTCTCGTGGCTGGCCAAAAATCGATGAGCCAGCGACGAGCATATCGATGCCAGCGTTGGTAGCGAGTGGTGCAGTTTTTGTACCGATCCCGCCATCGATTTCGAGGCGTTGGGTTGGTTTAAGCAGCTTACTGATTGCCTGTGCCTTTGTAAGCACTTCGGGGATAAAGGCTTGGCCTCCGAATCCTGGATTCACAGACATCACAAGAACCAGATCAAAGGCATTGATTACGGGGAGAATTTTTTCCACATCCGTCGGCGGATTGATCACGATGCCAGGGGCGACTCCCATTTGGCGGAGTTCGTCTGCCAGTTCCCGTGCGTGGTTCTCAGAATCGACCACTTCGATATGGAAACTGATCGCATTCGCGCCGTTGTCAGCGAAGGGCTTGAAGTACATCTGGGGATCGGTCACCATGAGATGGACATCGAGGTAGGTATCTGGGCAGGCCTTGCGGCATGCACCGCAGACGGCTGGGCCCATCGAAAGGTTGGGGACAAAGTGCCCGTCCATGATATCAACATGGAGGAGATCGGCGCCGGCATCCATTGCAGCCTTGCAGTCGTCACCAAGATTGGCGAAGTCGGCTGCGAGAATCGAAGGCGCGATGAGGGGGAGGGCGATAGAGGAAGTAAATGGGTCGATCATGCGTGAGTCTAGAGCCTGAATCGAATCGTTGATGTACCATCAGGCACAGAATATGTGAGGGAGAAGGAATTATGACACAAGTGAGCGATCTGAACACACAACTCGTAGCCTGCGGGCAGGACCATCTCGTGGATTATCTCTTGAAGGTGACGCCTGATTCTGCTCGTGATGCAATCACAGCCCAGCTCGAAACGATCGACTTTAATGATCTTGGTGTGCTGATCGAAAAGTATGTCCGCAACTACACACCCGCTGCATCGCCAGCATCGATCGCGCCCGCGAAATACTACAGCCTCGATGGAGATTGGGATCGGGCAGGATACCAGGCCAAGGGCGAGGAACTGATCCGGGCGTCGAAGGTCGCGTGTTTTACCGTTGCTGGCGGGCAGGGGAGTCGATTGGGATATGACGGCCCGAAGGGGTGCTATCCGACTTCGTGTGTGAGCGAGAAGCCTTTGTTTCAGATCTTTGCGGAGGGGATTCGTCGTTCGCAGGGGAAGTATGGCGCGGTGATTCCTTGGTACATTATGACTTCGCCTTTGAATCATGAAGCGACGCAGGCGTTTTTCGCAAAGCATGATTTCTTTGGGCTTGAATCGGGCAATGTGATGTTCTTTGAGCAGGGCGTGATGCCGAGCCTTGATGCGCAGAGTGGGCAGATATTGATGGCCGATCCGATGCACCTGGCGACCAACCCAGACGGGCACGGCGGGGCGTTCAAGGCGCTGGCGGTCTCGGGCGCATTGGCCGACATGAAGAATCGCGGCATTGAGCACATGAGTTATTTTCAGGTGGACAATCCGCACGCGATGGTGATTGACCCAGTGTTCCTTGGGCTTCATGCGTTCGCTGAGGAGAGTTCGGGCGAGTTCAGCTCGAAGATGGTTGCTAAAGCGTCTTGGGATGAGAAGGTTGGGGTGTTCTGCGATGTCGATGGTTCGACCGAAGTGATTGAATACTCAGACATGTCAGATGAGCTAGCCAAGCAAACCAATGCTGATGGTCAGCTGGCGTTTAACGCTGGGTCGATTGCGATTCATGCGATTGGGGTGGAGTTTATTGAGAAGATTGTTTCGAATCCAGAGTATGCGCTGCCCTTCCATCGTGCGGTGAAGAAGGTGTCGCACTTTGATCTTTCAACCGGGCAGACTATCACGCCGAGTGAGAACAACGCGGTGAAACTTGAAAAGTTTGTATTCGATGGGATTCCGTTGGCATCGAAATCGATTGTTGTGGAAACTGGGCGGGTTGAAGAGTTCGCGCCGGTGAAGAATGAGACGGGCAGCGACTCGATTGTTTCGTCGAAGGCGATACAAACTGAACGGGCCGCACAGTGGCTCGAAGCGGTTGGTGTGACTGTTCCTCGCAAGGCAGATGGTTCGGTGGATGCAACGATCGAGATTTCGACCCTGACCGCGGTGTGCAGCGATGATCTCAAAGGGATTGATCTGCCCGATGCAATCGAGCCAGGGTCAACGGTGACGCTCTGATGGACCCTCGGTTTGCTCCGTTGCCCAAGTCGCTTGTGAAGGTGTCGAAGAAGTTGACGCTCGGCGATGGTGTGCCTGCATTGGTCGCCCATCCGAATTGGGAACTCGGCGAGCGGGTGCCTGCGGTAATCTGGATGCATGGACGGACGGTGAATAAGGAACTCGATCCGGGGCGGTATCAGCGGTGGGTGCGTGCCGGGATCGGCGCGATCGCGATTGATCTGCCCGGGCATGGCGAGCGGTATGAGGTGGAGTACATGTCGCCAGCGAAGACGCTTGATTTGATTGAGCGGGGTTGCAAAGAGATTGACGATGTGCTTGAAGCGATCGAAGAACTCGGCGTGTTTGATATGGATCGCTTAGTCATCGGCGGCATGTCWGCTGGCGGAATGGTGACGCTGTGCCGATTGTGTTCAGAGCATTCGTTTGTGGGGGCGGTTGTTGAGGGAACGACCGGGAATCTTCATGAGTTGTACTTCCCGTCGCCTGGGACACCGGGAAGACCTTGGCCTGTGGATCATGAGCCTGCCGATGTCGCGCGGGTTGATGCGATGCAGAATCTGGATGGATTCCGTCCGATTCCGTTGTTAGCGTTGCATAACGAAGGCGACGCGATGGTGCCGATTGGTGGGCAAAGACATTTTATTGAGCTACTCAAAGCGCATTACCAATCACAGGATGCTGATCCTGAGTTGGTAGAGTTGAAGACCTTTGTGGATTCGGGTGCGCCGGGCGAGCATGCCGGGTTTGGGCGTTTTGCCAATGATGCCAAGAACCACCAACTCGCGTTTCTCAAGAATCTTTTTGGGATGGAGAACTGATGCGTGCCCCACCACCATTTCGATCGCTGCCCAATCCTAAAGAAGTATGGGCATGGGGGATGTTCGATCTGGCGAATCAGTCGTTCACGCTTTTGATTATTACGGTGTTGTTCCCGATCTACTTCAAAACCGTCGCGGTTGGYGATYCKACKAAGGGTGATGCGCTGTGGTCGGCTGGCGTGTCGGCATCGTTGTTTATTGTGGTATTGTTGTCGCCGATTGTTGGGGCGCGGGCGGATTCGCGGAGTAGCCGAAAGAAGTTTTTGATGGTTTCGGGGGTGTGCTGCGCGATCTTGACGGCCGCGCTGTCGCTCATCGAACCCGGATCAGGGTGGATCGGGTTGATGATCTTCATCCCGGCGAATATTTTGTATCAGCTCGGCGAAAATCTGTTGGCGAGTTTTTTGCCCGGGTTATCCACAACGCGAACGATCGGGAAGATTTCGGCGATCGGTTGGACGATGGGATACCTCGGCGGGTTGGTGCTTTTGATCATCGTTGCCGCGTTGGCATTTCTCGCTGGATGGGATTCGCCGGAAAAATGGCGACCGATTTTTATCATCGCAGCGGTGTGGTTTGTGTTGGGCATTATTCCGGCGGGGATGATTCTCAAGGAACCAGAATCACACGCGACGAAATCTGACGATAACGATGGTATCTTTACGCGATTGATGATGACGGTGAAACATGCTGCGGCGCATCGGGAGTTGTTCCGGTTCTTGGTTGCGTTCTTGGTGTATGGGTTCGGTGTGCAGACGATGAT
Source organism: bacterium (assembly GCA_002401225.1). Classification (GTDB taxonomy): domain Bacteria; phylum Planctomycetota; class Phycisphaerae; order Phycisphaerales; family UBA1924; genus UBA1924. The sequence goes on along the minus strand of NVSM01000002.1, from coordinate 26,994 downwards.
TGCGTTCGCTGCGATCCTTGCGGGCGACTTTGGGATTGTTGGAAATCAACTGATTATCTTCACGCTCCAACTCACGATCACGGCTGGTGCGACGGCGATTGTGGTTGCCAAGTATCAGGACAAGATTGGGGTAAAGGCAACGATCATGGGGTTCTTGGTGGTGTGGATCATCAGCTGTGGAACGATGTTTGGGGTGAAGTTGATGATCCCGAACGATCCGCCGCAGTGGATATTTTGGGTGATTGGCAATGGCATTGGGATCGGGCTTGGCGGGATCGGGACATCGAGCCGGGTCATTGTGGGGATGTTTGCGCCCAAGCGTCGGACGGCGGAGTTCTTTGGGCTTTGGGGGATGACTTACAAACTAGCTGGTGCGATCGGGGTGCTTGCGTTTGGACAGATTAAGGCGTGGGTTGGCGATGCGGCGGCCTTGGGKSTRTTRACRGCTTTCTTTGTGRTCGGTTTYATATTGATGTTTCGTGTGAATGTACTCTCGGGCATCCGCGATGCCCGGCGGGCTGATCGCAAGCAGACATCCGGCTAAGATCAAGTCAAGGAACTATTTTATGAGTGCGACTGATACCAATACCGATTCTGCTTATGCCCCGATCTCTGCGGTTCCCGATGAGCGAGGGCGTTATGGTGCGGCTGGCGGGGTGTATGTGCCTGAGACGCTTATTGAGGCACTGCATCAACTCGAAGAGGTATACGACAAAGTTTGCCAGGATCATCAGTTCTGGGATCGGTTGACGGATCTCAATCGGGTGTATGTTGGAAGACCAACGCCTTTGTATCAGGCGAACGGGTTATCTCGTCGGGCACGGGCGATGAACCAGGATAAAGAAAAGGGCGCGACGATCTGGCTCAAGCGCGAAGACCTTGCGCATACCGGTGCTCACAAAATCAACAACACACTCGGGCAGGCGATGCTTGCGAAGAAGATGGGCAAAAAGCGGGTGATCGCCGAGACCGGTGCCGGGCAACATGGTGTCGCAACGGCAACCGCGGCAGCGTACTTTGGGCTCAAGTGCGATGTGTRCATGGGCAGCGAAGATATTCGCAGGCAGAGCCTCAATGTGACACGGATGAAGATGCTGGGCGCAAAGGTGATCCCCGTGAATGAAGGATCGTGTACGCTCAAGGATGCGACCAACGAGGCGATGCGCGACTGGATGGGATCGGTCGAGCACACGCACTATATTTTGGGTTCGGTGGTTGGGCCGCACCCGTTCCCGATGATTGTCAGGGATTTCCAGTCAGTCATTGGGCGTGAAACCAAGGCGCAGGCACTTCGGAACATGGGTGGGATGCCCGATGTGATTGTGGCATGTGTTGGTGGCGGCTCGAACGCTGCGGGGATGTTCTATCCGTTTGTGAACGAGGAGGATGTCAAGTTGGTCGGTGTTGAAGCCGGCGGGCGATCGGATATGCTCGGCGATCATGCTGCACCGTTGACGCATGGCAAGCTCGGGGTACTGCATGGTTCGATGAGCTATGTGCTTCAAGACAACGCCGGGCAGACAAGCCCGGTGCATTCATGCTCTGCTGGGCTTGATTATCCAGGCGTTGGCCCGGAGCATTCGTACTGGAAGGACCTTGGGCGGGTTGAGTACACCACGATCAATGACAAGCAAGCCCTCGAAGCGTTCTTGTGGACTGCTCGCGATGAAGGGATTATCCCGGCGTTGGAATCTTCGCATGCGGTGGCGCATGGTGTGCCAATGGCGGCGGCGATGCACAAAGACCAGCACTTGGTGATTAACTTGTCTGGGCGTGGCGATAAAGATGTTGAAGAAGTTGCGAGATTGCTCGGCGATTCTCTTTAACCCGATGCTCTTACGCTGGTGAGCGATGTGGGCGACCAACGATTGATCGTATTACGCGCCCAACACGAGAGAGCTTTCGCCAACTCCAAGTCAGCCCGCTGAGCGCGGTATGGTACCGAAGTTTGAGACGGAGTCGACGCAAGGATGGATCATCTGCATCGACACGCGATGCCTGGCGAACCCAGTACCGAGCACGAATCCATTGGCGTTGACGCAGATAGGCTAATGCAAGGTTGTGCATCGCAGGGATAAACCTTGGCTGAAACTCGAGTGCTTGTTTGGCTGCGATGATCCCCTCGTCGATCTTGTTCGCTTCGAGCAAGGCAACACTCAACCCATGATGCGCCCGATGATTTGCAGGTTGCAGCGTGATCATTTCAGAATAGACACGGATCGATTCATCGATCATTTCTGTATCGAGAAGTAGACGCCCGAGTTCTTCATAATCTTCGATGCGTGCTGCTGATGATGATTGGTCATTATTTTTGATGATCTCTTCGCCAATGACTTTGGTGATCATTGAGCGATATTCGTAGGCGAGCAGATCGCGGATGCGAGGCTCATCATCTTCGTTCTTTCGGAGCGTGAGCACGCGAGCGATTCGTCTTCGAACGCCGGGATAGGTTTTATCAAGCCGTAATACAACATCGTAATGCACAAGCGCATCCGCGATTCGGTGTTCGATCTCGGCGAGTTCACCAAGTAAAAAATGTGCGTCAGGTTGGTCTGATTCGAGTTCGAGCACACGGCGGAACTTTTCACCCGCTTCGGTAGAGCGGTGCATATCGAGGAGGAGTTCGCCGATATCGAGGAGCGTATCGATATCACCCGGATCAACTCTGAGCTCCCGAAGGTAGAGCTGGCGGGCGCGTTCGAGACGCCCAGACACGGCGTATGCCTTGGCCAAGCGAGCCTGAACGCGTGGGAGTTCTGGATCGAGCCGAGCGGCTTCGCGCAGGCACCAGACGGCGCGTTCGTTATGACCAGATGCCAAGAGTGAATCTGCCATCGCGGCGTATAACTCGCCATGATCAGGATCGATTTGCTGGGCGATATAGAACGCTTCTTCTGCTTCGGTATGGCGTGCGAGATCGGTGTAGGCTTCAATGCGGTGCACGAACGCATTCATATTCATAGGCTCAACCTTGATTGCCAAAGCAAACCATTCGAGCGACTCTTCAAGCTTAGAAGCTCGCATTAAGTTCGCGCCTGCGAGTAATGCGGAGTTGGCATCTGGTTGATCATGCTCTTCGTGGAGTTTGTAACAGTTTGAGAATGCTTTGGAGGCATCTTCGTGACGCCCGGCAGCTTCGAGTGTAAGCCCGAGATTGAAATACCACTCTGCTTGATATGGATTGAGCGATAGCGCCTGGCGAAGCTCGTTCTCAGCTTCGTCCCATCGCCCGGCATCGTAATGCTCGTGGGCGCGTTCGACATGATGTTCTGCATCTACCCAATCATTCATGGCGTGAAACTGATGTCCTTTGCTGCGAAATACTGACTACTGAAACGATGATCTGCGTAATCCTAACCGTTTTGAGGCGGTAGTTCAATCAGAAGGACTACAGTCTATGGATCATTCTTCGGCAATTTGCCGATGAAAGACCGAGAATCAAATGGTGCGCATCTCTGAGTATCCTATATGCAAGCAGTCCCCAAACAAGCCCGAGTGACCCGATTGATGGCCCAAGGCTGTCTTGGGATCATTTTCTTGTCTGCAAATGCGTGTTCTGGCGGACCAACCCCGATTGTACCCGATTCTGCTCCCATTTTGGTTGCCGCAGACAATCCGCCGAAGGCTGACGAGAATGCCTCCCTTGTAGTCGATGGCGTTTCAGAAGAGCAGAGAATRGCGGATTCTGCAAACGCATCTCCACCTGAGCTATCAGGCGTAGAGCAAGTGAATGCCTCTGTTTTGCTGGATATTGCGAATGTACTCGCCTCTAAACAGTTAAATGAAATTCTTGCTTTATACCGGCGTCTTCACATCGAGCTCGATGATGATCGCCGATCTTTGCTCATTATTGACCTGTTCCAAGACAATCGACTCGAACTCCGTCAGCTTGGATTCGAACTCGTTGATCGTGATCTTTCGAGCAGCACAGTGCTCAAAGCGGAGGTTGGCGAGTCTGCCAAGGAACTTCTCAAAGATCCGAATCCCATTGTTCGATCACAAGCTGCTCGGCTGATTACTCGGCTGGTGCCTCTCGATGCCATGATCGTGCTGACAGAGTCATTGAAGATCGAAACCGACTCGATCGCTGCTGAACCGATGCTCCTTGGGATTGCCCGCTGGCCTAATCCTGAAGCAGTCGGGACAGTGSGCGATTGGTTCCTTCAACCTGAGAGCCCGTTTTCAGCAGCATGCAACGCTGCTTGGTCGCTTGAGACTGCCGGGCTCTGGGATTCCCAGGTCGATCACCCTTTTTTGATCAATAGGCTTCGCGAAGTAGAGTCCACCGAACTCAATGCGGATGGGATGAAACTGATCGCGAGCTTTGGGAACGCTTCTGATCTTGAAATGCTGGTTTTGTTACTCATGTCTGAGATGCCCAACCAACAGCAATGGGCTGCGGGTGCGCTTGTTGAAACGCCCCGAGCAGTTGAGATGCTTGCGCAAGCAGCGGAAGAGAATGATCAGCTATTTCAGGCTGCGGTGAGCTCACTGATACGCCACCGCGCAACCCCTGAAGGACTACGCCGATTRGTCTCGTTGCCTTATTCAAACGAAGAGATTCGCACAGATGCGATTGTGCGTATGGGTGATGCCCTTGAGCTTGATCGGCTCAGTGAGGCTGTTGGTTTGGCAGATTTGGATACCGCACATTCCATAATGCTTTTGAATCGCTTACTCAATGGACAGGTTGAACTCTCTCCGAGTGTGAGCAAGGGGATTGTTTTACTTGGCGAGATTCAACTCGATGAACTCCGCCCGAATCGTGCGTATGAAGCAGCGATCGCACTCGACGACGCAACGCTTGACCCTGCGGAGAGATCGAGAATCTTCTCGATCAAAGTCGAAGCCCTGATTCTCATGGGCAAACATGACGAGGCGATTGAACTCAACGCTAATCCTGAACATTGGATTTCAGCATTAAATCGTTCTGTAGATGCAGACCTTCGTCATCGGATCGCAACTACGCTGCTTGATTCTTTGGGTGACTCGTTCACAGAAGAACGAATTGCAGAAATCCGCCAGCTCGGCAATATCAAGACCCCTGAGCCAGAACCCTCAGAAGAGACTCCTGACACTACGGATTCGACTGAACCTTAAATGGTTTAACGATTGCGAAGATTGCGAGTAGCTGGTGATCTCGATGATCTTGATGATGTCGGCGTACGGAATCGACGCAGCATCGATCCGATATGGACCTGGGGAACCCGAATGTTCTTTGTAGTCAGCCATTGATCGCAGTTTGGATTTGTTGGCAGTGCTTGAATTGCATGCTCAACACTTTCGAAGCCATCGATTGGATCAAGCCCGATATCGAACCATGTGTCCCAGTTGCGATCTAGTTTCTTGATTACGCGAGACGGCGCAATGCGATCGTTGCGTGAGGTCAAGCCGGTCATCATGGTGTATCCGAGTTGGACAATAGATCGAATCTCGTCAGCAACTTGAGTGGTTCGCTTGTGTGCGGTTTCTTCTGACGACTGCATGAGTAAATCAAAGCCGTAGAACTGAACCTGAAGGCATCCATATCGATCCACGAGAATGTTCGATTGGTGGATTGAACCATTGACGACTTGTTGCAGATGGGCATACCGAATAGCATCGAGTAGATGCTCAAGAGCGCGAGCAGCTTCGATCATCCCCAACTTACCATCACGAATCAGAAGCAGATCGTCGAGCGTCACAAGCCCATCGTGGTTGCCGGTGTATGGAGTGACCACGCAGAGTCGACCCGAGTCATCGTATGAAACAGATTCAATCTTGAGAAGATGAGAATGATTCAGCACGCTCATTTTCAGAAGCGTATCAAACAGAGTTCTCCGCTGCTTCGCGCTGCTGATGTGCTCAAAGCGATAGAGCGTGTAGTTTGTATCTGTCCGATTGCACAAAACGACAAACCTCGACGCACCATGAGCATTGCCCATAGAGCGGATGAGTTTGTATGGACCAAAGTATTCGTTTCGGAGCGTTGTGCTCATACGGTTGTGGCTCGCTTATGCAAAGTCAGGTGATTCAAATCGATCGTGTTTGATTTGAAGCGGTACTTTGCACTGAAAGTATCCTGTCATGTGTGTAAGGGGATTCTATCACGCAAGAATCACTAAAGCCAACTCAGGTGTGCAAACCTTCGCCTGCTCTTGGTTTGTATCGACTTTATAGATCAAACCCCTCCACACATCCAGAATTCGCCGTACATTACCCGACAAGACGAGGCTTTGATATTCGCATTTGAGGGGGCGAGTGCTATGATTTGGATAACTCAAGACAGTACCAACGCCCTCCCCACTGCGGTGATTCACAACCGTGAGGCTGGGGAAGAATGAGGTTGACTTTCGATGCCGTATTACATGTCTATGGGAAAATTTCCCAAGAAACGCCACACCCAGTTCCGTCGCCCAGACGGAGCCCTGTATTCCGAAGAACTCTTCGGCACAGAAGGGTTCGTAGGACCCAGCTCGATCATGTATCACATCCATCCGCCTACCCAGGTAACCGGATGGAAAAAGCTGTACTCGACCAAGGTCGAATATGTTGAGCAAGATGTGATGCGGATGCGTCATGTGAAGACTCAGAACTTCAAGACTCAAGGCGATCCTGTTCAGGGGCGTGTTGTGATCTTTGGCAATGGCGATGTTGAGATGTCGCTCTGCCAGCCGGCGACACAACTCGAGTACCACTACAAAAATGGGCAGGGCGATGAGTGCTTGTTTATCCATTACGGATCGGGCACAATCTATACCATGTTCGGCACGCTCACCTTTGGCAAGAAGGACTATGTCGTCATGCCCAAGGGTGTGATTTATAAAATGGTCTTTGATGAACGCCCAGATGATGGTTCAGATGTTGACGAGTTTGGCGGCTATTCAAAGGCCGACATGCCTTTGGGCAAGTTCGTGTGCTTCGAGACCTGCAACGCATCGCATATCACGCCACCTCCGGGATATATCGCAAAGAAGACTGCCCAGTTCCTTGAACACGCGCCGTATTGTGAGCGGGATTTACGCGTGCCGTTTGAAGATGCGGATCATCCGTTGGCCTATGACGAGAAGGGCGATTTTGAGGTGCGGATTARGGCGCTCAACACGATCCATTCGTATACCTATCCATACCATCCACTCGAAGTGGTTGGCTGGGACGGGTGTTATTACCCGTACTGCTTTAACATTCATGACTTCGCGCCCATTACTGGGCAGTTGCACCTGCCGCCTCCGATTCACCAGACATTCGAGGGGCACAACTTTGTGATTTGCTCGTTCTGTCCGCGTGCGTTGGATTCGCATCCTGATGCGATCGTGGTGCCTTACAACCACTCGAATATCGATTCTGACGAGATCATGTACTATGTCGAGGGCAACTACAAGGCTCGGCGTGGGATTAGCTCTGGTTCAATCTCTGTTCATCCACAGGGCTTGGCTCATGGCCCTCACCCRGGSACGGTTGAAGCSTCRMTCGGSAAGAAATGGACCGACGAGATGGCGGTGATGTGCGATACATTCCGCCCAATGTTCCCGACGAAGGCATGTATGGACTTGGACGATGCCCAATATCCTGAATCATGGCGACAGGACCATTTTGCACCGGGAGAAATCCGTGGCGCAGACGCTGAAGAAACCAGTTCGGACGGCAATCCGATCAATACTTGGGATTGATCATAATCTGAGAATCCAATACACATCCAGCCCATGCTTTCGAGTGTGGGTTTTTTATGCGCACGCATTGGTGTGAGGTAACCTATCATTGGGCATGAGCAATGAATCGGTCGTCCAATCTGAGTTSWSRMYSYWKSCRWSGYKGSCGAGTNYSTTYGCTGSYGAYYSKKCCAATGCYGMGMRRGTMGWWGMRCTTGCYSGMRMSTGTRTCMAGCGGNWTCAWMGCGGGNGGCAAGATYCTYGCGRTCGGCAACGGCGGATCRTGYGCSGAYGCGATBCATTTYTGYGAAGAACTCACCGGGCGGTATCGTGATGATCGCCCTTCGATCCCGGCGATGGCCTGTGCTGATCCTGGGCATATCACCTGCGTGGGCAATGACTATGGATTCGATGCGATCTTCTCGCGTTGGATCGAAGGCGTGGGCTTCAACAACGATGTACTCGTCGCGATGTCAACGAGTGGAAACAGTGCCAACATTATCAAAGCGGTTGAAGTTGCCAAAGGCAAAGGCTTACATGTCGCGCTGCTGCTCGGCAAAGACGGCGGCAAGCTCGGTGGCGTAGGCGATACCGAATGGATCGTCGAAGGCCAAACAAGCGATCGGATTCAAGAACTGCACATGCTCATCTTGCACGCATTAGTCGGCTCGATCGAACGCGGGATGTAAAACGAGTTAGCGTGGTTCGTGATAGAACCCGCTGCCGGCATCAACCAGTTTCCCATTCTTAACGAGCACTTTCCAAATTCGCGGATCGAACTCGGACGGCGGCGGCGGCTGGATTGAATCGATATTGGCGGACTTGCCGGTCGTCACATCGCGCTGGGATATCTTCGATTCGTCGTCGAGCTTTTTGAACTTGAGCCGATGGCGAAAGACACGCAAAGCCTCGTTGAGTTCGGCCTGTGGAAACTCAGGCAAAGGCTCTTCTTTGGTCTTGAACGCATCCGGGTCTTCGAGTTTGGCGATCATGACATCTAAACCAACAGCATCGCGGTCTTCGGTGATGCGTTTGAGTTCCGCTTGGTCAACAGGCATCCTGCCGAGTAGTCGCCCAAGCATGGTCCACGATTCGAGTGCCTTGACAGGATCGGATTGGGAGCGGAGTTTGGTTTCGGTGTCACGGATTTTTTCGATGATGTTCATAGGTGTGATGATAGGTAGACATCAAAGGAAAGGCTGCCAGCCATGAGCGACTGACAGCCTACGAAGGTTTATGCTTCATTCCTGTGTGTTTTGTTACCTGCGTCTGCGGCCAGCAACGAGTACGCCCATTCCAATGATCGCAAGCGAGCCTTGGGTCGGAACCTCGGTATTGAGTACACGCACGGCATCGTGCATGAGGAAGCCGCCATAACTTCCATAGTTCGAATCGACGGTGATCCGATCAAACTCGGCGTTACTCGACCAACCGTTCCATGACCAGTCGCCGCCGACTGAGGCGATGAGATTGTCAGATCCGACAAGATCATCGCCGTTGTAGAACTTGATTTCTGCATCGGCCACATCAGCAATGGTTGAAAAATAGCCGCCGAAGGATTTCTGTGCTTCGCTGAATCGGTATTCGATGCCGCCACGCGAGGTGCCGAGCATTTTTCCGCCTTCATACGCAGCCGTTCTGCCTGACCAATCACCCGAGTACAACGCCCAGTTGCTCGTCGCGTGGAGGAATGAACCGGCGGTGTTGAGGGCTTCGCCCATCCCGTCAAAGATCGAGACCGGCGAGCGATCGAAGGTCCCCATATCTAAGTCATTAAACCCTTCAAACTGCAACGAGTTAAACTCGTCGACACGGACAATATCCGCACTGGCAACGAATCCCGAAGCTGCGATGATGGCGATAGCGATTTTGTGCATGGTGTAACCCTTGTTGGTTGGTGTTCATGCCCACTCGAATGCGTGGACAAGAAAACTGTTCTAAACAGAGGGGACGAATGCCAGCGGATTGGGTAGGAATACGGATTTGGAGCGGTGTAGTTGGGACAGGCCGGATAATCGGTACCCCTGTCTTCAAGACATAAAAAATCTCCTTCGCCTTATATGGGGCGAAGGAGATTTTTAAGTATCCCTTTTATAACTCTTCAGAACTTCTCAGGGCTTGYATATTGTTTGACATCCCTTTTATGGCATTGATTTTCTGAACGATCATCATCCAGAATAATGAATCTACAAAATCTCCTGGAAAATTCCCCCTGATCTGTTCAATTGTTTCTTTCTCGTTCATCCCTCTGTGGTAATGATCTGCATTCAACCATACCTGAAATTGTTTCTCGCGATTTACCACCTCACCGTTATCCAAATGGACAACTATGCCTAAGGATTTCTTCCCCAAAAAAACATCCCGGTGATTATTGACGGTTTGATGGATAAAATCATTCTTGATTCGCCGCTTGATGAGTTTGCATATTTTGGGGTAGAATGTTCGCTCATTTCCCAGAATAAAAGGCCTAAGTCTGTGCAAGATAATCGCCATGTCATCTATTGACACCCCTGACATTTTCGCCTGAGTCTGCTTTCCGAGCACTGCAGATATGTCGAGTTTGATTTTCAAACTCTGTTTTATTGGAGCACAGCTTGAAAGACATTGTTCTTCCCTGACAAACTCATCAAGAACTCGAAGTTCATCTTCAAGAAATTCCAATACAACTCTCTGCCCAGCCAAGGGCTCACCAGGTGTCTTTAACAAAATCGATTTAGACCAGCTTTCTTGAATTAAAGATTCCCTCGACGCTCCTGCTCAAGTTCCAAACTCTCGAACAAGGCTTTGAAGTTGCCTTTGCCGAAGGACTGGGAGCCGCGTCGGCAGATGATTTCGATGAAGAAGGTTGGGCGGTCTTGCAATGGCTTGGTGAAGAGCTGCAAGAGGTAGCCTTCGTCGTCGGCGTCGACGAGGATTCCCAGATCGCGGATGCGTTTGTGGTCTTCTTTGACCATTTCGTGGCCGTGCTGTTGGAGCATTTTGTTGACGCGTTCCCAGACCAACTCATAGTAAGTATCTGGCATGCTCAGGAAATCGACGCCGCGTCTGCGGAGTTCGGTGATGGTAGTGATCTCGTCGTCGGTGCGGAAGGCGAGRTGCTGGACGCCGGGGGTCATGTTGTGCCATTCGAGGTATTCGAGGATCTGGCTCTTYTTGACGCCGTCGGCTGGTTCGTTGATKGGCATCTTGATGAGGTTGTTGCCGCTGGCCATCACCTTTGACATAAGCGCCGAGAACTCGGTGGAGATGTCGGCGTCGTCGAAGTGCTTGAACATCTTGAACCCGAGGACATCTTCGTACCACTTGACCCAGTAGTTCATTTTTCCTTCTTCGACATTGCCGACGAAGTGATCGCAGTACATGAGCCCACAAGGGTTTTCTTCGTTGTATGTATTGAGTTCGGATTCGAACTTCTTGAAGGTCGGCATGAATGGGCCGCCCTTGCGCAGGTTTTCGTGGCTGTATTCACCAGTACGCGAAACGAATGTGTGGATCACACGCCCGTAGACTTTGATCGACGCGACGGTGACGGTGCCGCGTTCATCTTCGAGTGTTCGTGGTGCTTGGGCACATTCAGCACCGTTCTCGATCGCTTTGTTGTAGGTCGCGGTTGCGTCTTCAACGGTGAGTGCGACTTCTTTGATGCCGTCGCCATAGAGCTTGATTTCTTCAGCTGCGGGATGCTCTTTGGTGAGTGGTGTCGTCAGCAAGATACGGATGTTGCCTTGGGTGAGCAGGTAGTCTGCCTCTTCGCGTGAGCCTGTGGTGAGGTCGGCGATTTGGTCGATGCGGAACCCGAAAGTGTGGGCATAGAAGTAGGCTGCTTGCTTGGCGTTGCCCACATAGAACCGGACATGATCGACATCGATCAGGGTTAATGGATCTGAACTGATGGCGGCGGGTTGGGTCGAGGCACTGGTCATAACTGCTGTCCTTGAAAGCTCTTGGGCAGACAGTGCCGACCTTTTCCTAAGTGGTCATTCGGCGGGAGCCCAGGTCCCGTATATCTATTGTATACGAGCCGCGGGGGTTTGGACAAGATGATCTTGAATACCTGTTTTTGCTGATTTACTTCGTGATTAACTCACGGAAACCCGACGAGGCATCGCCCATTCGCAGAATACTCACTGTACTTTGGGCGAGCAATGCACCCAGAGGCTTACCCGCGACGAGAAGCACCGCATCGCCATCTTTGGTAATACCCTCGGCTCGGATCAGATTTTCGACCTGATCGGTCCAGTCTCGCAGGCGTCCGGACTCGGGCGGCTGAGTGAAGATAGGGGTCACGCCGCCGTAGAGGGCCATTCGATTGGCAGCCATCTTGGACGATGTGTAGCCATAGATCGGAACCCGGAAATCGAACTGGCTGAGGTATCTGGCCATTCCGCCCGCTTGTGACCACACGACGATTGCTTTGGCATTGAGTTGGTCCGCCATGTGCCATACGCCCTTGGCCAACGCTGCTGAGCGGAAGGGGTATTCCTTCATGTCGGTTGGTAAACCTGAAGTATGAACGATCTGGTCCATGCGTGATTCGGTGACTTTGATGATCCGTTGCATGGTCTCGACGACAACGCGAGGGTGTGCCCCCACTGCGGTCTCGCCTGAGAGCATGACGGCATCGCAGCCATCGAATACCGCGTTGGCAACATCAGACGCTTCGGCTCGTGTTGGGGTGACGGATTCGATCATGGTTTCGAGCATCTGGGTCGCCACAATACAAGGCTTGCCGAGCGCGGAGCATTTGGCGAGGATGTATTTCTGGATGATGGGGACCTGGGCGACATCCATCTCGACACCGAGATCGCCGCGTGCAACCATGATGGCGTCGGTGGCTTCGATGATCGAATCGAGATTCGTAATCGCCTGAGGCATCTCGATCTTGGCGACGACGGGGATTGAAGTTCCCATATCGGAATCGCCGGGTTGCTCGCCGGGGCGTTTCCATTCTTCGAGTTTGGCTTTGAGTTCGAGTATCTCGTCGGCAGTTCGCWCAAAGGAGAGCGCGAGATAATCGAGCCCGTGCTCGCATGCCCACTTTGCACATTTCCAATCTCGTTCGGTAATCGCAGGCATATCGAGTTCTGAGTCTGGAAGGTTCACGCCTTTGGAGCTTGTGACCTTACCGCCAGCGGTTACTTGGCATCGGACCCAGCTTCCTTTTTCTTGTTCGACGGCGAGCATGCGGATAAGACCGTCATTAATGAGTACGCGTTGACCGGGCAGAACATCTTCGTAAAAGGAGTTGAATGTCACATCGAACGAGGGGTTTCCATCGACAATCGCTGCATCGCCGAGTCCTTTTCGGAAGTAGACCTCATCGCCCTTGTTGAGCATGATCCCGCCACCATCATGGATGTCGGGAACTTTGCAGACGCGCATCTTTGGGCCTTGGAGATCGCCAAGGGTAGCGATGCATCGCCCGGAGTTATCAATCGCCCGACGGACTTTGATGAGCAAGGTTTCCATGTCTTCGAGTGAGCCATGCGAGAAGTTGAGCCGAAAGACGGAGACCCCCGCTTCGATCAGCTTTTCGAGCATCTCATCTGAGTCTGAAGCCGGGCCAAGGGTTGCGACAATTTTGGCATGCGCTGGTCGGGTGGAGTCTTTGGGCATCCAAGAAGGGGCTGACGAATGGGACATGCAATGGCTCCAGAGGGGCAAGCGGCTGGGTCAGTAGCGGGCTTGAATAGCACGCACACGGTATTATCGGTTGCTTTGGGGGTGTTTCATTGGGATTCCTGACGATTCCGCCCTGACAATTGTGCTTTACCGCACTTAGAATGGGTGATGGAGCATACAAACCGATCACCAGTTGCAGTTATCACCGGASMYKGMKCWGSNGAYWRRRCKGRCSNTGGCTGTTGGGCTCGGAGCCAAAGGSTWTSSMRTWGYYCTYGTMGGYCGGCGGATTGAACCATTAGATGAGACTGGTCGTCTGCTCGGCGAACGGGAAGTTGATTGGATTACGATTGGTGCTGATATTGCTCAGAGCGCAGATCGCACCAAGATTATCGAGCAGGTGACTGCTCACTTTGGACAGATTGATGCGATCGTGAACAATGCCGGGCTTGGTACTTGCAAGAATCTTGGTGATCTTTGCGAAACCGAGATTCAAGACTTGTTCTCGGTCAATGCGATTGGCCCGATCGATTTGGTTCGACTTGCACTGCCTGAGTTGATCAAAGCCAAGGGATGCGTGGTCAATGTTGCTTCAATGGCGATTGTTGATCCGTTTGTTGGACTGGGGATTTATGGGTGCGCAAAGGCTGCACTTGATGGACTGACGCGGGCGTTGCACAATGAATATGGCAGGCAGGGCGTTCGGGCATATACCGTTGCGCCAGGGGCGGTGGAGACGGAGATGTTGCGAACGATTGTATCTGCGGAGATACTGCCGACGGATCAAACACTTTCGCCAGAGCAGGTGGCGGGAAAGATCATTGGGTGTATTCTTGGCGAAGTTGCTGAGGCTTCGGGGTCGACGATCTTCATAAACAAGTAAGAGCGTGGTTAAAAATCTCTTCGAGATTTTAACCACGGCACCGTCAGAGAATAGAGAGAAGACATGCAGGAGCCGAAGACGGCACCTACATGGCACCCATCCGAGGGGTTATTCGCCGGGGATGTAGGAGATCGCGCCTTCCATTGGGGAACTTGCGGTGGCGTAGAGCTTCTTGGGGATTCGGCCGGCGAGATAACTCTGACGCCCGGCTTGGCAGCCTTTTCGCATGGCGTGGGCCATCATCACTGGGTCGGTTGCGTGGGCGATCGCGGTATTGAGTAAAACACCATCCGCTCCGAGTTCCATCGCAAGAGCGACATCACTYGCGCWACCAACGCCGGCATCGACGATGACTGGAAAATTTGGATCGTTCTCTTTGAGKAGTTCAAGACASAGCACGATGTTGTTGATATTGAGCACGCCTTGMCCRGARCCGATCGGTGARCCMGCGGGCATSACRGCNGMCNGCACCTGCRTCYTTRATGCGYTTGGCACTGATKGGATCRTCSGATGTRTAGCACAGGAYATCGAAWCCATCTTTGACCAGTGTTTCGACGGCTTCGAGCGTACCGACGGGGTCGGGGAGGAGTGTTTTCTTGTCGCCAAGCACTTCGAGTTTGACCCAGCTTGCGCCGGGGTTTTCGAGTTGATCGAGGAGTTCACGCCCGAGTCGAGCGACTCGGACGGCGTCCTCAGCCGTGAAACACCCAGCTGTGTTTGGAAGGATAGTGTAGCGATTGAGATCGATGTATTCGAGCAGACTCTTGCCTTGCTCATTGAACAATCGCTCTCGGCGAACTGCGACCGTGATGACCTCTGACTGTGAAGCATCGAGTGCTTCTTTCATCAGTTCCATCGAGGCGTACTTGCCGGTGCCGACAAGGAGCCTGGAATCGAAGGAGTGCCCAGCGATGTTGAGTGGTGACAATCCGGGTTCGGTTTGAAGTGTGGTCATTGGGATCACCTATTTCAAGAAGATGCTATTACGAGTGAAGCTTTGCGGTGGAGCGGACATGGAGTTCGGTGAGTTGCTCATCATCGACGACATTGGGTGCCTCGCTCATGAGGTCTACGCCGGTGAGTGATTTCGGGAAKGCGATCACATCGCGGATGTTYTCKGTSCCGATGATGTGCATGACCAARCGGTCGAGCCCGAAGGCGACGCCGCCGTGTGGCGGAGCGCCGTAAGTCAGTGCATCCATGAGGAAGCTGAACTTGAGCTTGGCTTCYTCTTCYGACATRCCGAGKAGTTCGAASACCTTGGCTTGGACTTCTTGTTGATGGATACGGATCGAGCCGCCACCGATTTCTGAGCCGTTGCAGATCATGTCRTAGCCATCAGASARGATGGATTCRACSGTATCGACATCYKTGATATCGGCTGCCATGAAMCGCTCGGYTTCTTCTTTRGTYGGCGCGGTGAATGGGTGATGGAGCGATTGGTACCGTTCGTTTTCTTCGTCGTATTCGAACATCGGGAAGTCGTAGACCCAGAGGAAGTTCCATTTGCCTTCGGGGATGTAGTCATGCTCTTTAGCGATCTTGAGGCGGAGTTCGCCGAGTGCCTTGGTGCAGATGTTGTATGTGTCGGCACCAAAGACCACGGCGTCGCCGTCTTCGAGACCGAGGCGTTCGATGAGTTCGTCCTTGATATCACCAAGGAACTTGGCAATGCCTGTGCCAAACTCGCCGTCAACAAACTTGACGGTTGGAGCACCGCCGGCACCGAACTGTTCGACGAATGGATTGAACTTATCGGTGACCTTGCGGGAGAACTTCGTTGCTGCCCCAGGGACCTTGAATGCTTTGACAACACCCTTTTTCTTTTCGAGGGCTTCGTTGAAGACCAAGAAATCGACTTTGGCTGCGAGATCAGAGATGTCGACGAGTTTGAGATCGAATCGTGTGTCTGGGCGGTCGATGCCGTAGGTGTCGAGTGCTTCGCGGTAGGTGATGCGTGGGAAGTCTGCGAGATCGACATCGAGCATGTCTTTCCAGAGGCTCTTGGCGAATCCTTCCATAAGTTCAAGGACCATGTCACGATCGACAAAGCTCATTTCAAGGTCGATCTGTGTGAACTCTGCCTGGCGGTCGGCCCGAGGGTCTTCGTCGCGGAAACATTTGACGATTTGGAGGTAGCGATCACAGCCGCCGATCATGAGGATCTGCTTGAACAACTGAGGCGACTGCGGCAATGCGTACCACATGCCTTCTTGGTTGCGTGATGGCACCAAGAAGTCGCGGGCACCTTCTGGGGTTGATCGACACAAGACAGGTGTTTCGACCTCGATGAAGTTGTGCTCGTCGAAGTAATCACGAGTGAGCTTGGCGACGCGATGGCGTGTGCGGAGGATGCTCTGCATCTTTGGACGACGCATGTCGATGTAGCGATAGCGAAGGCGGACTTCTTCGTTTGGGAGGTCTTTCTCGTTGCTTGGGAGGAACGGAAGTTTTTTGGTTTTTGAAAGCACTTCGAGTTCGGTGACGAGGATTTCGATWGAACCTGTKKCGATCTTYGGGTTGGCYTTKCCRCGGGCACGGACRACRCCGGTGACTTTGATRCAGTCTTCGTTGCGGAGCCTGTCGCCGGCTTCSATKGTTGCCTCGTTGCCATCTTCTGAATCRAAGACSACCTGWGTGAYKCCKGCGCGGTCRCGCATRTCKACGAARATCAACCCGCCGCCRTGKCCACGGAAGGCRTTGACCCASCCGCAGAGGGTGACGGTTTCGCCGATGTTTGATTCGTTGAGTTGGCTACAGGTGTGTGTGCGCATGTCTGATTGCTTTCATTCGTGTTGAGATCAATATGAGCGATGATCCTATGCGGGTAAGCATAAAAAAGGCTCCCAAACAGGAGCCTTCAAGAGAATATTCGATTGAGATGAACGATCAAGCGGCCTTGGCCTGTGCCCCACGCATGCCTTCGATCATATAGGCTGAGACTGCATCCAAGGCTGCTCCCCAATCTGCACTGAGTTGAGGCGTCCAGGCGTATCCTGCAACATCTGCCAATGAATCGACCATCACATCACGAACGACAGGAAACTGGGCTTCTTCAGCACCATAGCCAATATGGCGTGCTCCCATTTGACGGAGCGGCTCTGCAAGGTTCTCTAGATTTCCAATGTTCTGAGCAACAAGTTTCAAAGCAGCATTCATATGCCCTTTTTGCCCGCTCATATCTGTCGGGAATGAGGCACGCAATGCTGGGGCAGCTTCAAAGAGCTTGGTATAGAAAACGGACACGACATCATCGAGACGAGGCTCAATGAGTTGAAAACTTGATCCGAGACGAGTGATTTGTTCTTCAGTAAAGSCCATAGYAAAATCTCCGTTTGAGTGTTTGTTGCACTCAAAAGATCGGAGATTTATCGGGCTCGCTGAACACCGATAACCGTCTCATAGGAAGATTCATGAAAATGGCGTGAAACTCAGCACATTTCAATACACACGGCAACCGCGTTCCCACCACCAAGGCATAAGGCAACAACGCCCTTCTTACCGCCGGTGCGTTTGAGTTGGTGGATCAGGGTGACAAGGACACGAGCGCCCGAAGCACCGATCGGATGACCGAGTGCGACGCCGCCGCCACAGATATTGAGCTTGTCTTCGGAGACTCCGAGTTCCTTGATGTTGCACAGGAGTTGGGCTGCGAAGGCTTCGTTGATCTCGAACAAGTCAACATCGTCGATCGACCAACCGGCTTTGTCAAGTGCGCCCTTGATGCCAGCAATTGGCGCTTCGAAGATTTCCTTTGGATCGACACCCGAGGTGTTGTAGGAAACGATCTTGCACAATGGGGACAGTCCGAGTTCAGCTGCTTTGGATTCGGACATCACGATGGTTGCTGCGCCGCCATCGGAGATCTGCGATGCGTTGCCGGCGGTGATCGTGCCGTCTTTGGTGAAGGCTGCGCGGAGCTTGCCGAGACCTTCAGCGGTTGAATCTGCGCGGATGCCYTCATCGATGCTGATGCCGCCGTCGGCACCTGGCTTGCGGCGGTTGCCGAGTTGTTCACCAGTGAGCTTGACGACTTCTGCGTCAAAGTGCCCTGCTTCCCAAGCGGCTGCTGCGCGTTGGTGAGATTGTGCGGAGAAACAATCTTGGTCGTCGCGCGTCACGCCGTACTTTTCTGCAATATGCTCGGCAGCATTGCCCATTGGCCAGCCTTCGAATGCACAGCGGAGCCCGTCGTAGGCCATGTGGTCTTCCATGGTGCCTGCGCCGTATTTGATGCCTGCACGAACATGCGAGAAGTGAGGCGAGCCGGTCATGTTTTCCATGCCGCCAGCGATGACACATTCATTGTCGCCAGCCTTGATTGACTGGGCTGCCATCATGACGGCTTCGAGACCTGAGCCACAAACCTTGTTGATCGTCTTGGCGGAGAGTGTGGATGGCAAACCTGCTTTGAGTCCTGCCTGGCGAGCCGGATTCTGACCAACGCCTGCTTGGAGGACACAACCCATGATGCATTCGTCGATGTGATCTTTGGCTGCTGGGGCATCGCTCAATACGGCTTCGATTGCAAAGGCACCGATCTGAGGCGATGCGACGCGAGAGAAAGAACCAAAGAACTTACCGATTGGGGTTCGGCGGGCAGCGACGATAACAGGCTGGTTCGACATGATGGCTCCTCAGATTTGAGACCAAACAGGATCAGGGATTGAAGGCGCAGGCACAACATACATGCCCAACGCCGGGTTGGCATACTAGGGGGGATTCTTCTTAAAAACTGAACGAAATCGTTTCTAGCAGGAGCAATTCGCCGAGCAGATTGGCTCAAAGTGAGCCGTGAAGTGGCGAAGGGCTTCGGGCTCTTCGGTGATCCGGWACCCGACGAGCGAGCTGGCCTTTTCAAACACTTCTGTAATGATTTCAATCACATAATCAATATGCGACTGGGTATAGGTTCGGCGAGGAATCGCCAAACGGACGAGTTCCATGTGGGCATGCTCGCCCATCATGACCGATCCGATTTCACAGCTACGGATTCCGCCCGCTTCATAGAGAGCGACCGCGAGGGCTTGACCGGGGAACTCGTGGGTTGGGATGTGTGGACAGAAGGCCGCAGCATCTATATAGATCGCATGACCGCCGGCTGGACGAACAATGCTGATCCCGGCTTCGAGGAGTTTCTCGCCGAGGTATTCGGTCGAACGGATTCGATAGCGAAGGTAATCTTCGCGAAGAACTTCCCGGAATCCAATAGCCATCGCATCAAGATCTCGACCGGCGAGCCCGCCGTAGGTCATGTAGCCTTCGGTGAGAATGAGCAGATTGCTGGTCGCTTCGAAGAGTTTACGATCTCTGAAGAGCAGCACGCCACCGATATTGACCATGCCGTCCTTTTTGGCACTGATGGTGGCTCCATCGCACAGATCGAACATATCGCGAACGATATCTTCTACTGAGCGATCGGCCTGACCGGCTTCGCGCTGTTTGATAAACCATGCGTTTTCTGCGAATCGACAGGCATCGAGGAAGAACGGCCTGTTGTACTTATCACAGATGGCACGAACCCCCTTGATGTTTTCCAAGGAGACCGGCTGGCCACCGATGCTGTTGCAGGTGATGGTGACCATGACGAACGGAACATCGGCTGCGCGTTCTGCGAGTAGTTTTTCGAGTGCGACGAGATCCATGTTGCCTTTGAATGGTGCGTCGGTCGCGGGGTCTTGGCCTTCGGGCGAGAGGAGGTCGACGGTTGCGCAGCCAGAATGKTYGATATTGGCGCGGGTGGTATCGAAGTGAGCGTTGTTGGGGACGATTTTGCCTTTTCCTGCGCTGCCGTGCCCGATCATGACTTCGACGAGCAGGCGTTCGCTGGCTCGCCCTTGATGGGTTGGGAGAACATTTTCGATCCCGGTAATATCCACCATGACATCGCGGAACCGGAACCAACTTGGTGCCCCGGCGTAGGACTCATCGCCCCGCATGATCCCGGCCCACTGCTCGGAGCTCATGGCCCCGGTGCCCGAATCGGTCAGCAAATCGATCATTACATCTTGCGATGGGATCGCAAAGAGGTTGTAATGGGCATCCTTGAGGCACTGAACGCGTTCTTCACGCGTGGTCATGCGGATGGGCTCGACGGATTTGATACGGAAAGGCTCGATGATTGTTTTCATGGTCGAGTGTAGGGGGCATGATCCGATCTGGAAACCATCTGGAACCTATCTTGGGCAGCATGTGCAAATCCCTGTATATTTCGGTGATTCAGGCTCCGAAATCTTGATTTTCGGGTCTACGATTCACTCCAAATCAGAATGACCTGAAACACGAGGAAATCCATGTCCACCACCGCTGCTGATACTCATGTCAAACTCGAAGCCAACACCAATCAAGCACTGGGAATTGCTCAGTTCGCGATTGATTTCCTCTCTGACGACCCGGCCAAGCGGGGTGAGCCGGATGCTTCTGTTCTCGAACGCACCAACATGTTCTTTACCGATGCTGTCCTCTGTGGACTCTCGGCTTTGGCACTCAAGACAAACGCCCCGACCGTGCTACGCGATGAAGCGTTGCAGTACCCGGTGACCGATGCAACACATCGTCTTGGCAAAGCAACCCAACGCGGCGCGACGGTGTTCGGTTCAAATGTTCAGGTTCAACCTGAAAAGGCTGCATTGGCCAATGGTTCAGCGGTCCGCGAATGGGACTCCAACGGCACCAACTTTGGCTACAACCCAACACTCGGATTCACCGCTGGCGAGTTCGGGCATAACGACTTCTATGGCGTGTGTATCGCTGCGGCTCAAATGGGCGGGCATGACGGCGCGTATGCACTCAAAGCAATGGTCTGTCTCGATGAGATCCGTGGGCGTTTGTCTGAAGTATTCTCGCTGAAAACCTACAAGGTTGACCATGTTGTCCATGGTGCAATCGCATCGGCTGCGGTGTTTGGTGCGATGCTCGGCGCGACTGCTGAGCAGATTGAATCAGCCATCGGCATGGTGGTTGCTCACTACATCCCGTTCCGTGCGATCCGTGCTGGTAAGCAGCTTTCGGATTCAAAGGGTGCGAGTGCGGCGATCTCGACCGAAGTGGCGATCATGTCTGTCCGCCGATCAATGAACGGGTTCATGGGTCCACGCGATATCTTCCGCAACCCAGAATCCATCTTCCGAATCTTTGAAGGGCCAGGCCAGATGTTCGAAGCGGTCGGCACGGACAATGCCAATACCAAGCAGGCGGATGAATCGCCGTTTGAACTTGTGCTTGGGCGTGGCGGGTCAGACTTCGCGGTCATGGGCATGCACTTTAAGCTCGGGCTCTATGAGCATCAGAGCGCGGGTGCATTGCAGGCATTGCTTGATTTGCTCAACAAGGCTCCGCATCTGCTTGATGACGAAACCGGTTCACAGATCAAGACCATCAAGATCACTGCGTATGAACCAGCGTTTGGCATCATTGGTGATCCAGCCAAGCGGAACCCAACGACTCGCCAGAGTGCGGATCACTCGATGGTCTACATCGTAGCGACACTGCTCCGCAAGGCATTGACTCAGCAGACTTCCGATTGGAAGACGCTGATGCTTGAGCCTTACGACTTCGATGCCGAGGCGATCAAAAACGAACGCACGCGATCGTTGATGGAGAAGATTGAGTTCTTCCATGGCGGCGAAGACTACGACAAGCGTTACCCAGATGGAATCCCAACCTCGCTCATCATCGAAGATACCGATGGCACAGAGTTTGACTCRGGCATGGTGATGTACCCAGCTGGTCATGCTCGGAACACCGAAGCTGATCTCAAGGGGATCTTGGCGCACAAGTTCAACATCATGGGCAAGCTGGCCTTTGAGAATCCTGAACCGATCGTTGCACGCTTCGATGGGATGATGGACAAATCTGTTGAAGAAGTGGCGTCAATGAATGACTTTGAGATTCAGACACGCGATGGATTTGAGTAAATCGAGTATGGGCGAAGATCGTGGTTAGAAATCTCTTTGAGATTTTAACCACGGCACCTGCATAACAGAAAACTGAACACGAATCAGTGATAGAGATTGCCGGCGTGCTTGATCCATCCTGATTCGTGTTTTCTATTGGGGTCGCGGTGGGTCCAGTGGACTAAGCCCCCACGATCGTTGAACTCGTACTCGCCTTTGAACTCAACGAGGTCGCCCTCATGGATAGGGACGCGATCGACGAGGTCGATGTTGTGGATCATCAGGATTGTTTGATCGCAGTTGAGGTTGATGATAAAGCGTTGATGCTCGTCGCCTTCGAGATCATCGGTGAGGAGTTTGATGACCACGCCGACATCTTCAATCATGGTGGAATCGTTCTCAAGTGTGTACCGGTGCTTTGTGCGAGGCATAGCTATTCTCCGTTTACATTTCCCAGGCTGTTCCGGGGGTGTAATCAATTAACTCATAGAGTTCTTTGCGTGTTTGCATGTTGTCGAGTTGGCCTTCGAGTGTGCCGGCGGCTTTGAGTTCGGTGAGTGCTCGTTTGACAGCCCCCATCGCGATGCGAAGGGTCGAGACCGGATAGATCACGAGGTGATAGCCCATCTCGCCAAACTCGTCGAGTTTGATCATTGGGGTCTTGCCGAACTCGGTCATGTTGGCGAGGAGATACGGGCGGCTGCTACCCAGTTCATCCATTGCCGATGCGAAGTCTTTGAACTCTTGGACGGTGGTCAACCCTTCGGGGAAGATCATGGTTGCGCCGGCGTCTACATAGGCTTTGGCCCTTGTGATGGCAGCATCGAATCCTTCGACGCCTTTGGCATCGGTGCGAGCGCAGATGATGAACTGGCCAGCGGAGCAATCTTGTGATGCTTTGGCTGCCCATTGGAGTTTGGAGACGGCTTGTTCGACTGAGATCAATGCTTTGCCGTCGAGGTGCCCGCAGCGTTTTGGGAATACTTGGTCTTCGAGATGGAGCCCCGCAGCACCGGCGTGGTTGTATTCGAGGACTGTTCGGCGAACCATTTCTTCTTCGCCGAACCCGGTATCCGCGTCAGCGATCACGGGCAAGCCCGAACCAGAACAGACATCTCGTACAACTTGTGTGAAGTGATCAAGGGTGAGAATACCAACATCGGGGACGCCCGCAGCAACTGAGGTTGCGCCGCCTGAGACATAGCAAGCATCGAACCCGCACTGGGCAACGGATCTCGCGACGAGGGCATTGAAGGCGCCTGGTGCAGCAACCACGGATTGGTCCATGAGTGAACGAAGTAGGCTACCGGGGTGTTGTGTGGTTGGCATGCTCATATCATAGTCGCAAAGGTTCACATTCAGTATCGGAACCGATACAATCCTCGCATGAAACGACAAACACGATCGGTACTCACAGGAACGCTTCTTTTGACAATGATCGCTGGTGCTGCGATCGCCAACCCGCCTGAAGTTGTAGAGCCAACGGAACAGGTGGAGATCGAAGAGAATGAGCCAAAGACTTGGGAGGACATCCGAGACGAGGATCGCATGTCGGGTCGGCTGACATTCTTTGGTCAGCCAACGATGGAGGAGATCAGGCTCTTCGCAGAATCTGGCGGGATGGTCGTCATCAATGCCCGGATGCAGAGCGAAGTTGATGGGCTTGACTTTGACGAGCAAGAATATGTCGAGTCGCTCGGCATGGAGTATGTCCATATCCCTACAACCAGTTCAACCTTTGGGTATCCGATGAGTGATCAACTCGCCGTTGCACTCGATGCAACCAACGGCGATGTGCTATTCCATTGCCGATCTGGATCACGGGCGTCTGCGATCTATTCGTTGTACATGATTGATGAATATGGGCTAATCAACACGGTCGCTATTACCAAGTCGCTTGATCTTGGGATGAGTCCCAAGATGGTCAAGCTGATTGAAAGGACACTGATGGAAACTCCAGGACGCGTGATTGATGCGGTTGAGCCTCAACAGATTCAGAATACGATTGATACGCTTGTCGGGTTTGGGACTCGACACACGATGTCAGAAACCGAATCAGACACACGCGGGATCGGTGCGGCTCGGCGGTGGGTGAAATCTCAGTTTGAAGCCAACATCGAAGGGCATGGAAAAGCTGGAGATGCTGCTCCCAAGGTGTACTTCGATTCGCACACGGTTGAACCTGATGGTCGGCGGATTACTTCGCCGGTCGATGTGGTCAATGTGATCTGCGAGATCCCGGGAGTATCACCTGAGTCACGCAATCGGCTGTACTATGTGCTCGCACACCTTGATTCAAGAGCGAGCGAAGCGAACGACTCGAACTCGGATGCTCCTGGTGCCAATGATGATGGATCGGGCATTGCTGCGTTGATCGAACTCGCACGGGTGCTCTCGGCAGAGAATCTTGATTCGACGATTATCCTCATGGCGACCAGCGGCGAAGAGCAAGGACTCTTTGGCGCTCGGCTTCATGCACAGCAAGCGATCGCCAATGGCAAAGATATCCGGGGCGTGCTTAATAATGACACCATTGGTGATCCGAGTGGTGTGATCGAAGGACAAGATGGCAGCAAGGTGATCCGGGTATTCTCGGAAGGATTGCCCGCTTCGATGTTGTCGCTCGATGAGAGCGAGATCGGGAGTGCTGCCCGCAAACTTCGGCTCTATGGCACTGAATCCGATTCAACCTCGCGTCAACTCGCACGGTATATCGCGGATGTGGCCAAACTGCACTACACAACCGTTCAGCCAAAGCTGRTCTTCCGTCCTGACCGTTTCTTGCGTGGCGGCGATCACACCCCATTTAATGAGCTTGGGTTCGCTGCGATCCGGTTCTGTGAGATGTACGAAAACTATGACCATCAGCATCAGGACATCCGTGAGGAAGATGGCATTCAGTATGGAGATTTGGGTGAGTATGTGGATGCCGAGTATTTGGCAGATGTGACTCGGCTCAATGCAGCGGTCTTGGTTCACCTTGCTAATAGCCCGTCGTCGCCGGGCAATGCTCGGGTGATAATTGCTGAGCTGACCAATGACACGACGCTGCGGTGGGATGCCTCGCCTGAGCCTGATGTCGCAGGGTACGAAATCGTTTGGCGGGAATCGACCTCATGGAACTGGGAAAAAGCTGAGGATGTTGGTAATGTGACCGAGGGCACCGTCCCAATGTCCAAGGACAACTGGCTCTTTGGGGTKCGGGCRTRTGACAAGGATGGATAYCGTTCMSYSGTGTCKTATCCGSKKCCWGCWCGCGANTWGAKNNGCTCNTTTTTYGGCTTTGATCGCCTAGAATCGGGCGTTTGTGTGATACCTCACCGTTGTCGAACTGATCGGCAAATGATAATAGTAAAGGATATGAAGATATGACCACTGCAACCCATGCCAAAGGGCTCGAAGGCGTCATCGCTGGCGAAACCGAGATCTGTAATGTTGAACAAACCTCGCTGATCTATCGCGGATACGAGATCGCCGATCTCGCTGCCAATGCCTCGTTTGAAGAAGTCGCATTCCTGCTCCTCGTCGGGCACAAGCCTACGAGCGATGAACTTGGTGCATTCAAGGCCGAGTTGATTGCTGAGCGTGCGCTTCCCAGTGCAGTCGTTGAGTTCCTCAAGACCTCGGGCAACCTTGTGAACAACGAGTACGCGGTGCCAATGGATATCTTGCGGACAGCGGTTTCGATCTTGTCGCATCTTGATGCCGATTGCCAAGACAACGCGGCTGAAGCGAACCTTCGCAAGTCCAAGCGGCTGTTGGCTCAAATCCCGACCGTCATCGGGCACATGCAGAACTCGATCGAAGGCAAGGACTTCGTCGCACCAAACCCAAACCTTTCGCATTCAGCCAACTTACTCTACATGATGACCGGCAGCGAACCAACCCCTGAAGCCGAGAAGGTAATGGATGTTTCGCTTGTGCTTTACGCAGAGCATGATTACAACGCATCAACCTTTACCTCGCGTGTGATCTCTGGTACGCTTGGCGATCTGCATGGAGCCGTCACTGGTGCGATTGCTGCACTCAAGGGCAAGTTGCATGGGGGAGCCAACGAAGCAGCGATGGAGATGCTTGCTGATATCCGCAATGATATCGGATCAGACAATGATCTTGGCAAAGTGACCGATTGGATGCACCAAGCATTCGCAGACAAACGCAAGCTGATGGGCTTTGGGCATCGTGTATACAAGAATGGCGATCATCGCGCTCCGATCTTGCATGATCTTGGACGCAAAGCTGCTCAGGCTCGTGGTGAAGAGTTCACCAAGCTCTTTGAACTCGGCGAGATGGTCCAGAAGATCATGGAAGACGAGAAGAAGATTTATCCCAATGTCGACYTCCCGTGCGGCATGACTTACTTCACGATGGGCATTCCTGTGCCTCAGTACACCCCGATTTTCGTGGCATCACGGATCACCGGGTGGGCTGCCCACATCATGGAGCAGCATGCAAATAACCGCCTAATCCGTCCACGCGTCGCGTATATCGGTCCTGCACCACGCAACTGGAACGATTGAGCCCGTGAATCTTGTTGATTTATCAAGCCGMSYYYRTTYKSRTYCGKWWWYWYAWWGSRWKWWSYKCSWWMRCKKKKSWSWTSRMTCCSSTWWWRWKGYGKRWGCWMKCCGCTCGGGAGTGGTACATGATCCGGTTCAACTGTGATAAATGCGATATGGAGATCGAGGTCGAGGATGATCTCGCGGGCACCAAGCACGAATGCTTAGGGTGCGGCGATATCAATCGGGTGCCTGCTGGTGATACTGCAACTGTTGATGCGGGTACACCCGAAGATTCTAAAAAAGTCGATCGTGCTGAAAAAGCAGGATTCCCACCAGACTTTGGGCCTGAGGTTCGGGTGCAAATCGTTCGTCGATGCTGGTTCCTCTCGCGCGCGATCAAGTTCACCCTCGTGGTATTGATTATTTTGATCGGGTTGATTGGATCTATTTGGGTGCCAATATCT
>NVSM01000045.1 GCA_002401225.1 bacterium | reverse complement strand
GTGGCCGCGCAGCGGACGGAGGGGGTCTTTCTTTCTCCACCTCCCTCCCCTTCTTCCCCCAATGCCCAATCCCTAATCCCTACTCCCTCTCTTTCCAACGCCCTCCTCGAAGACCTCATCAACCCCTCAATCACCGCCTTCGATCTCTGCAATCTCCACCAACTCTCCCTCACCCAACTCGCCGACCTACTCGAATCCGAAACCTACCAACAAACCGTCGCCGCCATCGAACGCATCTCCAACGCGCGCATCAAAATCATCGAACCCGAAGCCCGCGCCCTCGCAACCGCTCGCCTATCTGACATCCTCAAAGACAAGCCAGAAACCCCAGCCCACGCCGAGACCCAACGCAAAGCCGCAGCCACCCTCTTACGAACTCAACCAAAAGAAAAAACATGCGAGGCGGCTCGCATGTCAAAAGTTCCAGTTTTAAATCCAGATCAAAAACTCAAGGCCCATCGTCGTCCGGTATGTCGCCTGTTGTATCATCAGTCGCATCATCATCCGAATCGTCTGTCGTCGTGTCTGAATCTGTATCGTCATCTGTCGGCAACGCTTCTACAGGCTCTACATACACCACGCCATCTGGCAACCAATCATTCGGATCTTCACCAATCGCCAAAGCGATGGCGATGGCGATCTCGTCAGAGAGATCAATCTGCGTGGGTGTTTCCGAGACTCCGGCTTCATCCGCATGCGCTTTGGCCAGCGAGACCAACTCACGCAGTTCCTCAGCCGTCACTTTATCCGCAGATCGCAACGCGGTAATCACGGTGCCGTCCTGATTGATACGCCAGTTCAGCCGAATGTCGTTCTCATCGGGGGTCGTAGTGGTAACCGGTGCAAGCACTTCGCTGATCTTGCTTGGATGGATCGATTCATCAAAGAGCCCCTGCGAGAACCGAGCGAGTTCGATGCGAGATTGCACTCGTTCTGCTTCGTCGAAATCTGAACTGTTGATGTAAAACGCATCAACCGAAGCCACAAGCGCAGTCGGAAGCACCGGCGACTTCACCAACTCCTCCATGACATTGGCAAAGTCTTCAATCGAAACATCCTTATCCGTAAACTTGGTCATCAGCAACTCAACATGAGCAAAGATCTCGTCCTTCTCAATCTGATCAATCTGAGTCTCATCAAGAACAGCCGCCAATCCCTGTTCGAGCCCAGTCGAAACCCATCCACGCCATGAGCGAGCCACAAAGATGACAGAAATAATCACCAGCACGATCGCGATTCCCAACGCGATCAGGCAGCCGGTCAATACGCTCGCGTTTCGGCAAACAGCTTTGGGTTTTAAAGWYMKRAYCKWKWGCATGGTGNNGNNWGKCYSTSAWKGRWKYSRKSRYGCSKYGSTYWTGGWGTGKTSGGCGATGTGTTCGCGTTCATACTCATTGGTATTTTAACGC
This sequence comes from bacterium, assembly GCA_002401225.1. Classification (GTDB taxonomy): domain Bacteria; phylum Planctomycetota; class Phycisphaerae; order Phycisphaerales; family UBA1924; genus UBA1924. Next base: position 20,524 of record NVSM01000045.1, on the reverse strand, counting down.
TTCAGGTTGCAAGGGCGAAGGTTTGTTTCGCCAAAATTTGAAACAAAACAGCCACACAACGCTCATTTCGCCATTCTCGCCACCAGTATTCCACATTCGTGCACACACAGACGGTATGCTTATAGGGGACTTTACCAGTTTGGTACACAAACACAGACTTATTGAGAGGAAAACACACATGGCAAACTACAAGATTGAAGATGTTGAAGGAATCGGCCCGTCCTACGGCGAAAAACTCCGCGGAGCAGGAATCACCGATACCGACGGCTTGCTCACCGCATGCAACACTAAAAAACAACGCACCGAGCTCGCTGAGAAAACCGAGATCACCGAAACACTCATCGGCAAATGGGCCAACATGGTCGACCTCTACCGCATCAAGGGTGTTGGTTCAGAGTTCGCAGAACTCCTCGAAGCTTCAGGCGTCGATACCGTTCCCGAACTCGCCCAGCGCAACGCTGAAAACTTGGCTACGAAGATGATCGAAGTCAACGATGCCAAGAGCCTGACTCGCCGCGTACCTACAGGCGCAGATGTTGAAAAATGGGTCGCAGAAGCCAAGACGCTTCCGCGTATGCTCGAATACTAAATGATCCTTGGATCATTTGATTGACATAGAATCCCGAGCTTCGCTGATTGGCGTGGCTCGGGATTTTGTATGGTTATTTGAATAGAGGTACTTATGCACTGGTTTGATGCTCATCTTGATTTGGCCTATCTCGCAGAGAATGGGCGTGATATGCACGCAACCCTGACGAAGTGTCGCGGGCGGTATCAACCGGCAGCCGTGACATTACCGTCGATGATCGATGGGCAGGTGACCAAATGCTTGGGCACCGTGTTTACCGAAGGGGTCGATCCAACGAGCACCGATTCGGAAGCCGGCGCGTTTACTTATSCGTTCGGCGATGCCAATGCCGCGTATCGCGCGGGGATGCGTCAGTTGTTGCTGTATAAGGCATGGTTTGAAGCCGGGCTGATCTCGCGGATGCCAAGGCGTGGTGAAACAGCAACTGAGTCCGATGCTCCATTGCARCTCGGCGTGCTCGTTGAATGTGCCGATCCGATTACGAACCCGGACGAACTCGACCAATGGGCAGAGCTAGGAGTCGTCGCGATCGGCATGGCCTGGTGGCATCAGTCGCGCTATGCGGGTGGCAACGGGACAGACCATACCAAAGCTGGCAATGGCTTGACAGATCTTGGGCGTGAACTGGCCAAGCGAATGGACGAACTCAACATCGTGCATGATCTCTCGCACTTGTCTCAGCGATCAACCGATGAGTTGTTGTCATTGACTGACAAGGCGGTGATTGCTTCGCATTCGAATAGCCGGGCGTTGATGGGTGATCCAAACACCCAAGATAACCAGAGGCATCTTAACGATGAAACCATCATCGAGATCGCCAAGCGTGGGGGAGTGATCGGGTTGAACTTGCTGGGCGATTTTGTTACGCCGGGCATGAAGAAGGGGCAGCGGGCATTGATCGCTGATTGTGTCCGTCATATCGAGCATGTGTGCGAACTGACCAACTCGCGTGATCACATCGCGCTTGGTTCGGACATGGACGGCGGGTTCGGAGCCGACGGCTTGCCCGAAGGGATTAATACGCCGTCAGATCTGACCGTGTTGACCAAAGCGCTTCAGGCACAAGGCTGGAGCAAGGCTGAGCTTGCCGGGTTTGCGCATGCCAACTGGGAACGGTTTTGGGCGGGGGCATAAAACGGGTTTAGGCCTTGTTTTTAAAGGCTTTGAGCTCGGTCAAGATCGCTTGGCCCATGTAGGCATATTGCTCGATGGAGTTGTACACCTGTGGGCTGACGCGCACCATGAGTCCGTTGCCTTTGGGTGACCAGACGATCATCGTTTCGATCCGATGATTCGCAAAGAGCAACTCACGCAATACGCCGGGTTCCATCGTAGTCGCAGGTACATCGATGACAGCCAGAGGCCCAAGCATTGAGTCCGGCACGATCGGTTTGGTGCCGAACATTTCGCAGAGCAAATCACGGGCTTGGAGGCATAGGTTTCGATTATGCTCCATGACTTGGGTGAGGCCGCCGGGAAGAACGCCTTGTAAGAATGCGATTGAGTCGACAATCGAAAGCACGCCGGTCCGGTCGTCGGTTCCCATGTAGTCGAACTCGTGGTTGAAGGCTGAGCGTTTGGTTCGGGTGCAGGCTGCTTCGAGGCTCTGGGCATGATTGCTCAAGACCATCGGTCGGAACCCGTTTTGTAAATCGTTTCGGACATGTAAAAACGCGACGCCCTTTGGGCTGCACAACCATTTGTGCCCATTGCCGGTGGTGTAGGCTGCGCCCCAGTTGTCGATGTCGATTGGTACACAGCCTGGCCCGTGGGCGGCATCGAGGAGTGTTTCGATTCCGAGGGCTTTGAGTTCTCGGATGATTCGTTCGATAGGCATTCGTACTGCGGTCGCGCTGGTGATCAGGCTGATCAAGACCAGTTTGGTTCGATCGGTGGTCTTTGACATGATGGCATCAACGATGGAGTCTTCGCAGATTGCTTCCCATTGGATCTGGGCGACAATGACCTTTGCGCCGGTTTGATGGGCGACGAAGTCGAAGTTATTTGTGCATGCGGGGTATTCGAGATCGGTGACGATCATTTCGTCGCCGGGTTCGAGTTTGAGGTTGTGGAGAACTGTTGCGACAGCCGTGGTTGCGTTATTGACGAATACCAAATCGGCAGCTTGCGCATTGATTATTTTGGCGAGGGCTTGGCGCGAGAGATCGACCATTGGCCAGAGGTCATAGAGATAGAACCGCATGGCGTCGGCTTCGACGCGATCGCGATATTTTTGATGGGCTTGGACGACTTGGGTCGGGCATGCGCCGAACGAGCCGTGGTTTACATAGACGACTGTTGGGTCGAGTCTGAAGAGGTCAATGAGCGGCGAAGGTGTCGGCAGGGGAGGGGTAGTCATACACCAGTTTAGCGGAGATCAACTGTCTACGCCGGCAATGGTGCCATGGTTAAAAAGCCGAAGGATTTTCTAGCTATGTTTTGATGAACATGTGTATGCCCAGATCGTGGTTAGAAATCTCTTCGAGATTTTAACCACGGCACCATTTCTAAGTGTTTATTTAGCCTCGAAGATCGAGTGATCGGCCGWGTGCAACATTGCCAAACGAGTTGGCGGCTCTGTTTACCGAGACATTCGTCGCGGCGAGGTTTCGATCTGCGGCTTGGGGATACATGTTGTATGTCCCTGCGCTGGTGACCATTGGCTTTGGCCCGGTGATCTGGGCGATGTCTGTGTTGAGATCGATCGCTTGGACTTTGCCGCCGACGAGTTCGCTGATGGAACTCGATTTGAGGGCGGATTGCTTGGGTGCGATCTTGCCAATGGTGTCGGCCCGTTGGGGCTGATGGGTTGGTTGGGTCGGCTGAATAGAAGTTGTGGAGGTTGTCGGGGCGACAGGACGCATCGGCTGGATCGATCTGGCGTATGGAGCACCGCCCGGGCGGTTCATGCGCGGGGATTGGGCATACGCGCGGAGCGCTTGGTTGATTGGGAATGAGCTGGCTGAGTTGATTCGATCCATCGTTATGTATCTCGATTGCCGGGCGGCGGTCGTATGAAATGACCCTTCTCCAGAAGCTACTGGCACCCGACGAATGCTTGATCCGTCCATCCTTGGACACGGTTTCTGCTTTCACAGGCCTCATCTTACCAGATTCATCATCGGCGATCACGCATTGTTTGCGTGATAACTGGTGGTGGACTTGAGAAATTGTGTTATTGGCTGTCCAATTTTGCGCGATTACCGATTGGCGGCGATCTGTTTCTAAATCTGCTGTTTAGTCGGCATCGGCTGGGCGAACTGCAATGGTAATCCCTATCGGCTCAACGCCTTTTCGGCCTTGTTCGCCGCCTCGTAGAATAGCGTGCACTTCACGAAACAGCACATTGATTTCGCTCAGCTCTGACTTAGTTAACCATGCCACCCCATTCATGGCATACAGATTCTTTGCCTTGCCCGTGGTTCTCGAGTCGGGGCTCTTGAGGCCTTGAATGAACTCTTCTTCGCCTTTGCGGAGCAGGACTTTATACAGATCGCCCAAGCTGTCCATGAGTWCAGGATGGAACTCATTTGAAGGAAATGAGAGCTGCTTGGCGATGGGCACATAGAGATCTGCCTTTGATGGGCCCTCGYTGATTTTGCCATCTACACGAACTAACTCGCRCTCAACGAGCAACGACATGTGGCGGTACAACGAAGCGGCCGATCTGCCCATCTCGTCGGCAACATGACGGATTGTCGCTCCTTCTAATCGTGCGAGCTGCGTGTAGAGTTCGTATCGAATAGGGGATACGAGGGCTTCGAGCTGATCTTCTCGATCAACAACATGCTTTTCTTTTATCTTTGCCGCCATAGCCCAAGCCCCTATTTTGCGGTTCTGATTCGTGTCGTTCACTGCCAGACGATCGATTGTAGCCGAAAGTTGGTCAATCAAGTTGCTGTCCATGTAAGCAGTGTGCCTGCCCCAAAAAAGAGCCTCGCCGAAACGAGGCTCTTGTGGAGAGGATAACTTCAGCATTCAGGTTCTTCGATTATCGGCGACGACGAGTTGCAACAAGTCCAGTTACAGCAAGCAGCGACATCGTTCCCGGAGTTGGCACAGGGGTATAGGTGTAAGTTGCTTCAACAGTGAAACCGGCTTCGCTATCAAGGCTAAACTCGGTCAACGCTCCAAAGGCAAAGACTGAGAACGCGGCCCAGTCAACGATTTCAAAGTCCAAAGTTCCACCCCCAATGAACTGTGAAAACTCGGGATCACCAATGCCGTATGAGTCAGCGAAGTCCAAATAGGTACCAAAGGTCTCTACTGCTGTTTCGCCGGCACCAACACTGATGAAATCAGGGCCAGTATTGAAATGTCCAGGTGCTGATCCGAACGGAWYGKYYGSWWRMGTTGGCACGGTGACCCAGTCTTCAAAGAGGAGGTTTCCGCCTGAGCCTCCAAAGCCATTGACTTCGAACGAATAATCAATCCACTGGATTTGATAGCTGGCAGCGGAGCCTAAGTTCGTAAACTCGAAGACGCCATCATGCCATGCGCTAATAGACAGGTCAACGCCCGTCAGAGTGCCTAGGGACGAATCAAACTGCTCTAACCCTGCTGTGTGTATAGCGGGCAACTCAAAAGTAGGCGTTCCACCAACATTGCCCGAAGCACCCGCCGATACGGTCACGACATCAGCGAACGCTGCTGACGACGCCGCTGCCAATAGAATTCCAACTACCTTTGTCTTGTTTCTCATCTCAATCTCCTCGTTTCGTTGTTTACGGAGTCAAGTCGGCATAAATGGAGATGCCAGATTCCTCAACTCCTCGTGATCAGATTAACGGATAAAGGATCGAGATAAAAGTGTTTTCTGTACAATTTTAACAAAAAGATTGATTTTGTTAAAATTAAATCGCCGCATCCCTCGCCTCTCTTGATTTTCAGCCGGAAATGTCGTTCTATTGAATACAAGGGCATGAAAAAACCCGGAGCGGGTCCGGGTTTATGGGGGTTGAGATGACTCGGCTCAATCAGTCGTCGTGATCGTGGCCGGCGAAGGCGGCGATGACTTCTTGTTGGACTTGTGGGGGGGTGTTCTCGTCGTGGGAGTATTCCATGGTGTAGGAGCCGGAGCCGGCGGTGATGGATTTTAACTCTGTGGAGAAGTTTTGGAGTTCACTCAGTGGGGCTTGGGCGACGATGGTGCATTGGTCGCCGGGGAGCATGAGTGTGTCCTGGATTTGGCCTCGCTTGGTGGAGAGATCGCCGGCGATGTCGCCCATTTTGTCGGATGGGACCGTGATCTCAAGGTGCACGATCGGCTCGAGGAGCAAGGGCTTGGCGTTGATCACGGCTTCGATGAAGGCGCGTTTTCCTGCGGTGATGAAGGCGATTTCTTTGGAGTCCACCGCGTGGAACTTGCCGTCGAAGACTTCGACCTTGATGCCCGACATTGGATAGCCTGCGACTGCGCCGTGTTCGAGTGCGCTGCGGATACCTTTTTCGATCGCGGGCATGAACTGTCGGGGGATTGACCCGCCGACGGTTGCGTTGACGAACTCGAAGCCGGTTTCATGATCGGCGGGGAGTGGTTCTACGCGGAGATGGACTTCGCCGAACTGACCTGCGCCGCCAGATTGTTTCTTGTGACGATGTGAGCCTTCGCCTTTGCCTGCGATGGTTTCCTTATACGCGATTCGTGGCGGCTCGGTGATGAGCTCGATGCCCATTTGCTCTTTGAATTTTTCGACGACCACGCGGAGGTGGAGTTCGCCCAGCCCACGCATGACCGTTTGTTTGGTCGCGGCGATGCGTTCGATGACGAGCGATGGGTCCTCGGCGAGGAGCTTATGGATTGCGGTCGAGAACTTGGTTTCGTCGGCGTGGTTTTTGAGTTCGATTGATAAGCCGTACATTGGTTTGGGCAGTGGTAATGGTTTGAGGTGGACGGAATCCAAGTCGTGTCCTTCATGGAGGACGGCGTCGAAGTGGACATCGTCGAKYTTGCCGATCGCGCCGATRTCGCCGGGGCCSAGCTCGTCGACTTCGTGCGATTCTTTGCCTTGGCGTTTGAGSAGGTGYCCGATTTTGACGGGTTTYTTYGCGTCGCCGATGATGATTTCGGACTTGGATCGCAGCGTKCCTTGRTGGACGCGGAAGACGCCGAGCTTGCCTACGAATGAGTCGGTGGCGACCTTGAAGACATGGGCGAGGACCGGTTTGGAGGCGTCGGGTTCGGCGTGGAACTCGTGCTCTTCGCCGCCCTCTTCGTCGCGTTTCATGAACGGACGCGGGTTGCCTTCGAGYGGYGANKGCAGGGTCGATGCAAAGATATGCARSAGTTGRTCGATGCCTGCGCCGGTTTTGGCGSWRCAGAAGCAGATGGGGACGAGGTGTGCTTCGCGGAGTGCTTTTTCGAACACATCGTGGAGCTGTTGTTTGGTGATGTTGTGCTCGTCGCCGTCGTCGAGGTAGGTGTCCATCAGGTCGTCTTGCAACTCGACGATTTGTTCGATGATGGTTTGATGGGCGTCGTCGGTGGATGAGAAGAGTGTGTCGCCGGTGGTTGTTGCGTCATCTCCGTCGGCGAAGACCGAGATCACGCTTGTGCGATCGGGTGTTGGGAGGTTGATGGGGAGGCATTCTGCGCCGAACTCTTTTTTGATTGATTCAACGAGTGCTTCGAGATCGCATTGGTCGTCATCGATTTTGTTGATGATGATCATGCGTGGGAGGTTGCGTTCTTTGGCGATGCGCATCATGCGTCGGGTCATCGGGGCGATGCCGTCGTGTGCGTCGATGACCACGCAGATTGTTTCGACTGCTGGGAACACTGATATTGCTTGGCCGACGAAATCGCCGAGCCCTGGCGCGTCGATGAGGTTGACCATGTGCCCTTCGTGATCGAAGTGGAGCAGGGATGTGCGGAGTGAATGTTTGTGGTGTTTTTCTTCTTCGGACCAGTCGGAGAAGGTTGTGCCGTCTTCGATGGAGCCCATTCTGTCGATGGTTTTTGTTGAGAAGAGGAGGCGCTCTGCGAGGAGTGTTTTTCCTGCGCCTGTTTGTCCTACGAGTGCAATGTTTCTGATATCGGCCGGGGATCGAAGTGCCATAACTAACCGCCTCCTTTCGGCGGGCGCTGTCGGCCCTTGAACACCGCGGGCCGATGTTGCCCGCAACTGAGATGTATTGCGCAGAGTGAACACTCTGTGCGACCAACATTCTAGCAGAACACTTTGGGAATTGGAAGTTGAAACTTGAGGAATCGGGGAATAGGCGTAAGTGGTGTTGGTTGCGGTATGTGTATTTATATGTTAAGATGATCACTGTTTTGTTCAGTGATGAAATGTTTTAGTAAAGGGGCGCATGATGGCGAAGTTTAAGAATTTGGTTTTTGAAGGTGGCGGCGTGTGGGGTATTGCTTATGAAGGCGTGCTTTCTGAGTTAGAAGCGAAGAACGCGATTGATTTTCAGCAGTTGGATCGAGTTGGTGGAGCATCGGCGGGGGCGATTACAGCATGCCTGCTGGCTGTTGGATATACACCAACAGAGATCGGCAATCTACTCAAGATAACATCGTTTTCTGATTTTCAAGATGATGACTTGGGATTCGCAAGAGACACCCATCGGCTGTTAAGTGAGTATGGATGGTACAAAGGGAATGAGTTTAAAAAATGGATTCGGAAACAAATTCGGGCAAAGATAAAATCCCTCAGCAATGAATATGGAGTCAATGGGTCAAAGACTCGGCCAACCTTTCGGGAACTCGCCAAGTGGCAGAAGGCATTGGCGAACAAGGGGTATCGGCTTCCTGCGCTTTACATGGTTGGGTCAAACTTGTCAAAGCAGAAGCGTGAAACTTATAGCGCGGAGGCTGGGCACACGCCAAATCTCTTGATTGAAGATGGTGTGCGTCGGTCGATGAGCATTCCACTCTTCTTTGCGTGTTCTCGTGGGGAAGATCGAGATGTGATTGTTGATGGGGGATTAACTTGGAACTATCCTGTGAACATCTTCGATGATAAAAAATATTTGGCTCCGAACAAACAGAGTGCAGGGAAAAAAACATCTTATGGAGCGACGGATAGTCATGTGTTTAATACCCAAACGCTTGGTTTTCGGCTCGATAGCCCAAAGGAGATCGAAGCAAACTTGCTTGATTGGTCAAACAAGCCTGTGGATATCGACAATATCGTTCATTATGGGTGGGCATTGGTCAGTTTCATGCGTGGGATGGCGAACAAAATGCACTTGCATGCGAACGATTGGTCGCGAACAATTTTTATCAATATTGGTGAAGATATCGGATTTACCAATTTTGATTTAACGGACGACCAGCAAGATTTTTTGGTTGCAGCGGGTCGAGATGGTGTTCGCAAATATCTTGATTGGATTGGTTCGGGCGAGGGGAAGCAAGAACTGAAGAAAATCTATAGCAATATGAAGAGTAGCTAACGCTTGGCTAGGTGTTGGAACTACTCTGTACGCGGCGAATGATTGGACGATTCGATCTAGGCGGGCCGATGTATACGCATTGGCTGGTGCTTGAGTTGTCTTTGTTTTCTTGGAGAGCCGTGATGCGTGTGATATGTACTGGCAGTGAGCGCGACGCGTATTTGGGACTTCGGTTTGCGGAAATTCGGAGTAGGCATGCGGGGGCAATCGCGTTGTATGGAGCGGGGATACATACGCAGAGGCTGCTCAAGAGGAAAACGCTTGGGCTTGGGGCGGTGTTGTTTATTCTCGATGACAACGCAGAGCCTGGAGATGAGATTGCCGGGGTGCCTGTGGTTCGTCCTGAGGATGCAGACGCGGGGGCTGTCGAGGCGGTTGTTGTTTCGAGTGATCGTGTAGAGGACGAGATTTATCTTCGCGCTCTTGCGTGGTTCCATGATGGGGGCGAGGGGCAATCTGTTTATAGGCTGTATGAAGATGTGCAGGTTCGATACAACGAGCCCAAAGGGGCGAGTGTATTTGAAGGGGCGTTTCGTCTCGATCCGGTGTATCTGGAAAAGCACGAGCGGTCACTCATCGCAGCAGCAACAGGCGAGAATCTGAATCGGATTCCTCGGTTTTATAATTTGATTAATCTGTTTGGGCTCACGCGTGGGTTAGTCGGGCAGACAGCCGAGGCGGGGTGCTATCGGGGGCAGTCGTCTTATCTGTTATGCAACGAAATGCGTTTGGAGAATCCTGGATTTACAGGGCTTGGGCATACGATCTTTGATTCTTTCGAAGGGTTTGCGCCGCCGATTGAAGAAGACGGCAACTATGCCCAGAAGCGATTTGATGATTATGCTTTTACGGATACTTCTGTCGAGCATGTGAGAAACACGCTCAAGGAATTTCCTGAGGTTGAGATTCATAAGGGGTGGATTCCTTCGGTGTTTTCTCAGGTTGAGGATCGGGAATACCGGTTTGTGCATATCGATGTTGATAYGTATGAGCCGACCCTGGCGGGGTTGGAGTATTTTTATCCCAAGTTGGTACCGGGCGGGGTGCTTGTGGTGGATGACTATGGGCCTTGGCCTAAGGGTGCCTATGTTGGGTGTGCAGCGGCTTGTCATGAGTTTGCCCAGAAGCACGGAGTGGGCTTTGCGCCGTTGAACACAGGGAATGCGATCTTTATCAAGCGATAAGTCGGCTCGATGGGGCTTTGCTCCTAAAGTTCTCGACTATGACTGATCAGACTGATTCAACCGGATGTATTACCCGCTTTGCTCCTTCGCCTACTGGGCATTTGCATATTGGAGGCGCACGCACGGCTTTGCTTTGCTGGGCGTTTGCCAAGGCGAATGGTGGGAAGTTTGTGCTTCGGATTGAGGATACGGATCAGACGAGATCTTCGGAGTCTTCGATGCGGGGGATTCTTGAGGATATGGCGTGGCTGGGGATTGAGTGGGATGAGGGGCCGGAGCTGAGCTTTGGGGGGGAAGAGCTTGGTGGCGATCCGCGCGATGTTGGCCCTTTCTTTCAGGCGCAGAGGCTGGAGTTGTACAACACGCATATCCGCGCGATGATCGAAGCCGGCAAGGCGTACCCGGCGTTCGAGACGCCTGAGGTTCTTGATGCGGCTCGGAAGGAAGCGATCGCGGCGAAGACTGGGTACAAATATAACCGCGCGGGGCTGGAGATTTCGCTCGAAGATCGGATCGCGCGGATGGATGCGGGCGAGGCGCATGTGGTTCGGTTGAAGATGCCGAACGAAGCGATTACGGTTCATGACGAGATACTTGGTGATGTGACGGTTGAGCCTACGGAGTTTGATGATTTTATTATCCGCAAGCGCGACGGGTTCCCGACATATCACTTGGCAGTGGTGGTGGATGATGCGTTGATGGGGGTGACGCATGTGTTGCGTGGGCAGGAGCATTTGATCAATACGCCCAGGCACATTGCGATCCAGCGTGCGCTTGGGTTTGAGACGCCGAGCTATGGGCATATGCCTCTGATTTTTAATCCGGATGGATCGAAGATGAGTAAGCGGGATAAGGACAAGCTCGCGAAGAAGGCGGTGAAGGAGCAGAAGATCGAATCGTGCCCGATTGAGGGCGTGAGCGATGAGGACTTTGCCAAGTGGCTCAAGGACAAGACACGCCAGTTGGATTCGGATGATCTGATCGCGTTGGCCAAGGTGCTGGGGGTTACGCTGCCTGAGATTGATGTCGAGGATTTTCGGCGGGCGGGGTATCTGCCGGGGGCTTTGAATAACTATCTGGCGTTGCTCGGGTGGAACCCGAAGGTGAAGAACGAGGATGGGACGGATCTTGAGCACTTTGATATGGACTACCTTGGGAGCCATTTCTCGATGGCTGGGATGGGCAAGGGGCAATCGAAGTTCGATCGTATGAAGCTGATGAGTTTTAATGGCGATGCGATCGCGGCGTTGAGCGATGAGGCGTTCGCAAGCACCTGGTTTGCTTGGGCGAGTGTGTACGACCAAGAACTGGTGGCTCGGTTTGATGAAGCGGCGATGTTGACGCTCGCGCCGGCGGTCAAGACTCGTTGCAAGACGCTTGCTGATGGGCGCGTGATTGTTGGGTTTGCACTTGTTGCCGACGATGCGATTGTGTACGACGGCAAGGCTGTGCATAAGGCGTTGATTAAGGGCGAGAAGAAGGGGCTTGAGCTGCTGATGGGGTTCCGATCAATCGTCGAGGCGATGGAAGATTTTACGCCTGAGACGATCGAGGCTGCGGTGAAGGCGTATGCGGAATCGCAAGAGGTTGGGATGGGGAAACTTGCTCAGCCTTTGCGTGTTTCGGCGACGGGTGCAGCGGTGTCGCCGCCTTTGGGTCAGACGCTTGCGATTCTTGGGAAGGACGCGGTGGTGAGGCGGATTGATTTGTGCGGGGCGTATGTTGAGAAGCAGGCGAGTGCGGCGAGTTGAGGCGGGAAGAAGTCATCGCGGCGATTGAGAAGCTCAGAGGCGGGAATATTCACTCTCAGCGAATCAAAGATATTGAGCAGCAACTGCAAGCATTTTCTGATCAGCGGATGCTTGTTTGGCAAGGGAGTTGGGGCCGCAAGGCATTGCTCATTGGGATCTTTGGCCCGATGTTCGTTGTCATTTCGCCGCTCGCCAAAGGTTCAAGCATGACCTTGTCTGTTTGGTGGCTGCCTCTTCTTTTTGGTTTCACCATTCTTTTTTCGTGGGTGTATATGAGATCGCAACCGAAGGTTGGGGGCGAGAGGTTTGGGTTGAGCAAGAAGTGTGTTGGGTGTCGATATTTGCTCACTGGTCATGAGTCTGTCCTTGGCAATGAAACTTGGGTCGGGCCGGCAGTGTGTCCGGAATGTGGGCAAGCGTACCCGGCGGTGAGTAAATGAAGCGGGTGGAACTTGTTGCAGTGATTGATCGGTTGCGCGATGAATCGATTGAAGATGAAGAGCGTGTGTTGCTCTTGGGGATGGTGCATTTTCAGGCGGCGGTGGGGCATATGGCGTCTGTGTCGATTGGTGTGCTGGTTGGGCAGTCGATGCGGTGTGCCTGTTTGATTGTTCGGCGATTGGGAGCGATTGATGCTGAGGCTGCGCGACGGTTTCGCCAGGGCGAGCATGTTCTTGCGACGATATGGGTCATGATTGGTTGCTTTGTGATCTTGATGCTTGGGCTGTGGATTTTGGCGAGCGTTGAGCACGCGTTGCCTGCAACATCTTCTTTGCCGATGGTGATGTGGAGTGTTTTTGGATTGGTTGCGGTTTGTGGTTATGTGTTTTTTCTTCGGATGTTGGCTCGTCCGAAGTTGCTGGCCAAGGAACGAATGAAAACAAATACTCGAAACATCGCTGGAGCGATGATGTGTGATCAGCGGTTTCGGCCTTGGTGTATTGGGTGTGGGTATGAGCTTGGGGGGCTCGAGTCGGCACTTGGTGATGAGCTTTGGGTTGGGCCTGCGGTGTGTCCTGAATGTGGGCAGGAATACCCGGCGGTGGGTGAGTAGGTTGAGGCGCAGGCCCCCTCCGTCTCACTTTGTTCGACACCTCCCCCGTCAGGACGGGGGAGGGACAAGAATATGGGCGGTGGGTATCGGGTGGTTGGTGAGTGAAGGAGTTATGAAATGCATGATGAGTTAATGAAGAGTGTTGGGGTTGGATCTTTGCAGGCAAAGAACCGGGTGTGGATGGCGCCGTTGACTCGGGCGCGGGCTTCGATGCCGGGGAATGTGCCTMANGAWATNGATGGCGGAGTATTACAGCCAGCGCAGCGGGGCCGGGGTGATTATTGCGGAGGCTACGCCGGTGACGCCTTGGGGGTATGGGTATTACGCGACGCCGGGGATTCATAGCGATGAGCAGGTTGCCGGCTGGAAGGTTGTGACGGATGCGGTGCATGCCAAGGGCGGCAAGATCGTGTTGCAACTCTGGCATGTTGGGCGAGTTTCAAACTGTGCGTTGTTACCTGGTGGCGGTCAGCCGGTGAGTTCGACGGATGTGATCAGCGAGTCGATGAGTTATATAGATGATACTTGGGCGCGGGTGAAGAACACGGCTCCACGCAAGTTGACGACTGATGAGATCCCGGGGATTGTCGAAGAGTTCGGCGATGGTGCCCAGCGGGCCAAGGACGCCGGGTTCGATGGCGTGGAGATTCATGGGGCGAATAGTTATTTGTTGGATCAGTTCACGCGTGATGGCGTGAACAAACGCGATGATATCTATGGCGGGTCGATCGAGAATCGGGTTCGGTTCCCGCTCATGGTCGCCGATGCGGTGGCTGATGTTTGGAAAGATGAAGATGGCGGTGCAGGCCGGGTGGGGTATCGGATCTCGCCGATGAGTGAGCATAAGGATGTGCGGGATTCTGATCCTGAGGCTGTGTTCTGTGCGTTGGCCAAGGGGCTCGGCGAGCGGGGGCTTGGGTTCTTGCACGCTGTAGAGACTTGGGATCGCCCGAATATCGATCCGCGGGTGGCGACGGTCATGCCCAAGATTGTAAAGGCGTTCAAAGATGCTGGCGGCGGGCTGTATATTGGGAATGGGAACTATTCTCCAGAGCAAGGCGAGCAGGCGTTGGCTGATGGGTGGGCCGATGCGATCGCGTTTGGGAAGCTGTGGATTCCGAATCCTGATCTGGAAGTGCGGATCGCGAAGGGTGGCCCTTACCGAGATCCTGAGCCAAGCACTTTTTATGGCGGCGGAGCAGCGGGATATACCGAGTTTTCCCGGTTGGATGAATCTTAAAGGCGTACAATCGCTCGCAAACGAGGAGCGAAACGATGACCGAAGTAGTTGAATCACGCCATTTTATCCAGCAGTTGATCGATGCCGATATTGAATCGGGCAAGTGGGGCACCCCCGGCGATCGCAGTGTGATTACGACTCGGTTCCCGCCTGAGCCTAATGGGTATTTGCACCTTGGGCATACGAAGGCGATTATTCTGTGCTGTGGGATTGCCCGCGAGTTTGGCGGGAAGTTCAATCTTCGCTTTGACGACACGAACCCGGCCAAGGAAGAGCAGGAGTATGTCGATTCGATCAAGGGTGATCTTGAATGGCTCGGTGCGAACTGGGACGGGGATGTGAAGTTCGCTTCGGATTACTTCGAGCAGATGTACCAGTGGGCGATCGAACTGATTGAAAAAGGTTTGGCGTATGTCGATGATCAGAGCGTCGATGAGATTCGGGCAGGGCGAGGGAACTTGAAGGATGGCGGGAGGCTCTCGCCTTTCCGTGATCGTTCGGTTGATGAAAACTTGGATCTGTTCGCGAAGATGAAGGCGGGCGAGTTTGAGAACGGCACGAAAGTGCTTCGTGCGAAGATTGATATGAACTCGCCGAACATGAATATGCGTGATCCGTTGATCTATCGGATTTTGAATGTGCCTCACCATCGCACGGGCAGCGAGTGGCATATTTATCCGATGTATGACTGGGCGCACGGGCTTGAGGATTCGATTGAAGGCGTGACGAACTCGCTGTGCACGCTTGAGTTCGAGGATCATCGGCCTTTGTATGACTGGTTTATTGATGCGATTAATCAAGGACGCGAGGGTGATGAGAAGATCCATCATCCTCAGCAGACCGAGTTTTCTCGGCTGTTCTTGAGCTATACCAATATGTCCAAACGCTTCATGCGTCAGCTCGTTGAAGAGAACCATGTGCATGGTTGGGACGATCCGCGGATGATTACGGTGGCGGGATTTCGTCGTCGTGGGTATACCCCTGAGTCGTTCTGGAAGTTGGCAGCCGATGTCGGGATTACGAAGTTCAACGCGATGGTTGATTTTTCCCGGCTTGAAAACATGGTGCGCGATGATCTTAATGCTCGTGCGCCTCGGCGGATGGCCGTGCTTGATCCGATCAAGCTGATCATCACGAACTGGGCCGACGGCGGCGATGAAGATCGTGTCGAAGTTATGGAGGCTGCGAATCATCCCAAGGATGAATCGTTTGGTACGCGGACGATCAACTTTGCCAAGGAGCTTTGGATCGAGCGTGAAGATTTCATGATCGACCCGCCTAAGAAGTTCTTCAGGCTTGGTCTTGGTCGCGAGGTTCGCTTGCGGTGTGGGTATTGGGCGAAGTGTCATGATTACAAGACTGATGATGCGGGGAATATTACTGAGGTGCATTGCACTTATGACCCGTTGACCAAGGGTGGGAATAATCCGCCAGCCGACGAAGAGGGAAAGGTGCGTAAGGTCAAGGGGACGATCCATTGGGTGAATGTCAATGATGCGATCGATGCTGAGGTTCGGATGTTCGATCGGTTGTATATGGCTGAGCGACCGGGCAAGAAGACGGGCGATCATCTTGATGACATCAATCCAGATTCATTGAAGATCATTACGAATGCCAAGATCGAGCCAGCGTTGCTCGATGCTGCGGGCGAGCCAAAGTGGGATGACGGGATTCGTCGGTTCCAGTTTGAGCGGACAGGGTACTTCTGTGTCGATTCAGATTCGACCGCTGAAAACCGAGTGTTCAATCGGACGGCTTCTTTGCGTGATTCATGGGCGAAGCGGTCGAAGTAAGGTTAATTCAACACGGTTAAAACATCAAAAAGGGCACTTTGAATAGAAAGTAGCCCATTTGAAGAGTTATGTTTATGCATAATTCCTCTATCTGTTAGCATGTCCATTCACAGGATTGACCACGCATCGGCCAAGAGGGATTGGGCGGGGTTTATCGAATAGACATAAAATGGGAAGAGGACATAGTTGAAATACAAAACGCTGATCGCACTCATGATYATGATGATGCCATCGTTTGCACACGCCCAGTGTGATCCGATACAAAACGCCAAGCTCTTCCCGTTTGATGGGCAGTCGGGCGATCGTTCTGGGGACAGTGTCTCGATCAGCGGCGACATCGCAGTTGTTGGCGCATGGAGAGATGATGAGAATGGTGAAAACTCGGGCGCTGCTTATGTATGGAAGCGTGTCGATGGTGAATGGCTTGAAATAGCAAAGCTTGTGGCGTCCGATCCTGCTGTTGAAGCTCGCTTTGGGTGGTCGGTTTCGATCAGTGGGAACTTCATCATCATCGGTGCGCCCGGCGTAAACGGGGCTTCAATTCAGGGGGCGGCGCATGTCTTTCTTCAGTTCATCGGGGTCTGGGTTGAAATCGAAAAATTTGAATCAAATGAAGGGGCAGCTCGGGATTTTTATGGGTACTCGGTTTCCATAAGCGGCGATCGGTTTATCGTTGGTGCGCCCGGGCTTGATGATCATGGGGTGGGTTCTGGCGCAGGCTACATGTATGAACTCGCCGATTTTGAGTGGTCACAAGTAGGCCGATTTGCGCCCCTCGATGGACAGCCGTTCGATCGGTTTGGGATTGGAGTTTCGCTTTCGGATGACATTGCCGTGTTCGGAGCACGCGGGGATGACGATACGGCCGAAGACAGCGGGTCGGCATACATCTACACACAACTCCCAGGCGGAGAATGGGACCAAAGAGCAAAGCTCCTCGCCGATGACGGTGGGGTTCTCGACTGGTTCGGGGGAGCCGTCGCTGCGAGTGGTGATACGGTTGTTGTTGGTTCAGTATTCAACGACGCGGTTGGTCTTGAGTCAGGGTCGGCGTATGTCTACACCTCCAACGATAACGGCATGAACTGGGCTTTCAATACCAAGCTTGTGCCTGATGATGGTGCGGCTGGTGATAACTTTGGGTATGTAGCGATCAACGGCGATACGATTTTAGCCGGGGCCATCTTCGCAGATACTGCGGCGGGGACAAACTCAGGTGTCACCTATCTCTATACTCGTGTTGGCGGCAGCTGGGTCCAGAGATCAAAGATATTGCCGACTGAGGCGAATGCGGCGTTTGGAGTTTCGGCATCGATCAGTGATCAATATACGATCATTGGAGCACCCGGCGAAGGTCTAAGCGGGATGGCGTACATCTTTGATCTCAACTGCCCAGCGATCGCGGCGGATCTTACGGGTGACGGAACGCTCAACTTCTTTGATGTCTCGGCGTTTCTCAATGCATTTGCGGTGTCAGATCCAATCGCAGATTTCACAAACGATGGCCAATGGAACTTCTTCGATGTCTCGGCATTTCTGGCGGCGTTCTCTGCGGGTAGCCCTTGAGCCAGTTCAAATAGTTTACAGTAATCAATCAGTTCAATGGGTTTGGTATCGGAAGATATCGAGCCAGAAGTAGTCATAAAGGAATTTACATGAAACATTCATCATTCATCAATCGTCGATGCAAGGGCACGCTCGCCATTGCCGCAAGTACAATCGCCCTTGGCCTTTCATCCTCAGCAAGCGCCCAGTGTGATCCGGGCCAGGTTGTCAGGCTCTTTGCCGACGACGCGACATTGGGGGATCATTATGGGGTTTCGGTGGCCATCAGCGGCAACACCGCGGTCGTCGGGGCGATTGACGCGCAGCAGCCCAACGGTGTGGCGACCGGGTCTGCGTATGTGTACGAGCGGATCGATGGGGTTTGGACTTTTCACACGCAGTTGTCACCCTTTGATTTGGCGGCTGGTGATCAGTTCGGGCGTTCTGTTGCGATTGATGAGCATGTGATTGTGGTCAGTGCGGTGGCTGATGATGACTTTGGCAATGATTCTGGATCGGTCTTTGTGTATCAACGCTTTGCGGGGTTTTGGCCTCAAATAGCGAAGCTCTTGGCGGAGGACGGTCAAGAGGATGATCTCTTTGGGGCATCGGTAGCCGTCAGCGGCGATACCATCATTGTCGGTGCCCCGGGGAGCGATCAGCTCAGCTTTAATTCCGGTGCTGCGTATATCTACAACCTTGTCGATTTTGCATGGACTCCGGGCGTCAAGCTCGCTCCAACTGACGCAGAGTCTGAAGATCGGTTCGGGACCTCGGTTTCCATCAGAGGGAATATCGCAGCAGTCGGCGCGAACGGGGTCGGGCTTAGTTCTTCTCAAGGACAGGGCGCGGCGTATATGTACTCACGCCCGACGGGCGGGGCATGGGTCGAGCAAGCCAAACTCGTACCAACCAATGTGAGCAATCTCGCGTTTTTCGGGAGTTCTGTTGCCCTTGGAACAGATGTGGTCGCCATTGGTGCGTGGAACGATAATAGCGTTTCGATCGCTGCTGGATCGGCCTTTCTGTTCACCACAAATGACGATGGTATCACTTGGACCGAACAGGCCAAGATTATCGCCAACGATAGTGCTGTGAACAACTATTTTGGGGAGGTCAGTATATCTGAGGATGACAATACCGTCGTTGTCGGTGCTTATGGCAATACATCAACGAGTGGTGTGGACTCCGGGGCTGCGTATGTCTTCACACGCACAGGTGGTACCTGGATTGAGCGTGAGAAGATTGTGCCTGAAGGCCCCACCGAGACATTAGGGTTTTCGGTGAGTATCGATGACAACACGCTGATTGTCGGCGCGGCCAACGCCCTGCTCTTTCATCCACCAATCTTGGGTTCGGCATACATCTACGGCATCAACTGCCCGCCGAACTTGGCGGATCTTACGGGTGATGGGAATCTTAACTTCTTTGATGTCTCGGCGTTTTTATACGAGTTTAATCTCAATCGTCCGATTGCAGATTTCAATATGGATGGCCAATGGAACTTCTTCGATGTTTCGGCATTCCTTGCAGCGTTCTCTGCGGGTAGTCCTTGAGTAGGTCTAAAGTTTTATATTCATCACACGCAAAGTAGTCAGAGGGAATTCACATGAAACAGTTATCATTTATCAATCGTCGCCGCAAAGGCGCACTCGCCATTGCAGCAAGTGTACTCGCGTTGGGCGTTGCATCGTCTGCCAATGCTCAGTGCAATTCATCACTGATCAATAGGGTTGTCGCCAGTGATGGGGTGATTTTTGATCGCTTTGGGGTGTCAGTGGTTATTCAGGGCGATAGAGCAGTGATTGGTGCGCGTCGCGCAGAACAATCCGGTGTGCCTTCAGGCGGCGCCTATGTCTTTGAACGCATAGCAGGTCAATGGGTTCAACAGTTTAAGCTCGGCAGAGTCGATCAGGCCGACGGTGATGAGTTTGGTTCTTCGGTTGCTATGGATGGAAACACCATCGTAGTAGGCGTGCCGCATGATGATGATTATGGGAATGATTCAGGTTCTGTGTATGTGTACACCAGTGTATTTGGGTTCTGGTTTCAACAGGCAAAGCTTCTCGCAGATGATGGGATGGAAGATGATTTTTTCGGGAGTTCAGTCGCCATTTCAGGAGATACCATCGTCGTCGGTGCTCATTCCAATGATCATGACGGAACGAACTCTGGTGCAGCGTATGTGTATACCAGGTCTGGTGGAGTTTGGACCCAAAGAGTGAAACTCTCTCCAAGTGATGCTCAGCCATTGGATCACTTTGGCGCCGAGGTCTTTATCAAAGGGAATCTCATTGCTGTTGGAGCCACTGGGCTCTCCGCCGGCGGCTCAGATGGTGGCGCTGTGTACATGTATTCTCGTTCTGTAGTAAATGGGACATGGACTCAGGGGGCTACGCTGATCGCAAGCAACACTCATCAAGGAAACGGGTTTGGAACTGATATAGCTATGGGTACAAACTCCATGGTCATTGGGTCTTCATTGTCAGATGAAGGCGGCGGGTTTCATGTTGGAGCAGCTCATGTATTTACGACCAATGACGGCGGGGATACTTGGACATTGCAGGCAAAGCTGATCGCTGACGATGGGCTTTCTCAAGATTCTTTTGGGGATGGGGTCGCTATTTCTGAAGATGATCAAATAATTGTTGTTGGTGCTCCTCATGATGACACAGCTTTGGGACTCAACTCTGGGTCTGCTTATATATTTACCCGAGTGGGTGGCGGGTTTATACAGCGAGAAAAACTATTGCCATTTAGCGCCCCTGAGTTTTCTGGGTTCGCGGTGAGTTTGGATGGGGGGAGTTTGGTTATTGGTGCGCGGGCCTTTACTGGGCAATCTTATTTTTATGACCTGAATTGTTCCACATGCCCTGCGGATATCAATGGTGATGGCGGCCTCAACTTCTTTGATGTTGCTGGTTTTCTCAATCTATTCAATGCCAATGACCCCGTCGGTGATTACAAC
>NVSM01000044.1 GCA_002401225.1 bacterium | reverse complement strand
TGCTTCATTCTTCCAGCATCATAGTTTTGTCTGCTAGCACCGATGTGCAACTGATATTCATCCAATCTTTTGACGCATGCATTATTAAATTTTTGTACATCTTCTTGATTACAACGTAATGAATTTTTTACTAAGATAAAATCTCCAACTACCTGTTGTTTATCATAATAAATACGTGCCCAGATAGACAAGGTATTCATCTCAATCTCACACCCTGACGGCTTTGGCGAAGCTGTGCACGATGCAGGCGAGTTTGATCTGGTAGGAGATTTAGTATTTGGCACACGCGTCAAATGGGCTTCAGATCAGATAACAGGCTACTTCATTCTCGACACCAAGACAGGCAGGCTCGAAGAGTTCAGGCAGGGTTTCGATTGGGATGATCGGCTTGATGAGCTCGGGCTTTCATCCGAGAATATCCGTTGGCCCGGTGTGTTCTTTCATGGCGCAGGTTGGCGGTTGAAGCTGACAGGCTGGTTGTGTCTTGTGTTGCCCCTTCTTGGGTTAGGTCTTTGGATCCGTAGAATCCGGCAAATCCGTCGCGATATGTTCGGATTGCTCTAGTATCGACCCTTCTTTCACCCCTTTCTCTTCTCTCCCCTTTCCGCTCTGCGTCCTTTGCGACCTCTGCCACTCTGCGTACCTCTTCTCTTTCCCCTCTCTCCCAATCGCCCTACCATCCCCCATGCCACTCACCCGCGAACAAATCACCCAACGGGCAGCCCAAGAGCTGCAGGACGGCTACATCGTCAACCTCGGSATCGGGATGCCSACACTYGTSGCCAAYCACATCCCKGAYGGSATGSAWGTCTGGCTSCAATCCGARAACGGWYTSCTSGGCATCGGCCCRTTYCCMACMGAWGAMAWSRTYGACGCCGAYCTSATCAACGCAGGCAAGCAAACCATCACCGCCCGCACAGGCGCAGCCTCGTTTGCGTCCTCCCAATCCTTCGCCATGATCCGGGGCGGCCACATCGACATGTGCATCCTTGGAGCCATGCAAATCTCCCAAGAAGGCGATATCGCCAACTGGATGATCCCCGGCAAAATGATCAAAGGCATGGGCGGAGCGATGGATCTCGTCGCTGGCGTGAAAAAAGTCGTCGTCACGATGGAACACTGCAACCGCAAAGGCGAACCCAAGATTTTGAAAGAATGCACCCTGCCCCTCACCGGCAAAGCCTGCATCGACATGATCATCACCGATCTGTGTGTGCTGGAAATGGATCACGATGCCAAACGCTACAAACTCACCGAACTCGCCCCCGGCGTCACGGTCGAAGAAGTCATCGAGAAGACCGAGGCCGAGTTGATTACCAGCGATGAGCCTTCGGTCGTTGCCGTCTAAATGCGTACAAAGTTCAAATCTGGGTGCCCTTACTCGCCGTCTTCGGCGCAGTGAGGTCTTCACCCATTGGTGTGGTTTTTAAGACCCGACTGCGCATAAGAATGCGAGTCGGGGCACCCACAATGCTCGACACTTGATTGAGTAGAACGCCCCAATCAGGGTGGAAGCGGAGTGCAGGTGCGCACGCCCGATAAAAATATGCTACATTCTCCGGCATAGACACGGAGGTCACGAATGCCATTTTACGAAGTCGCTGGGAGCGACACACGAACACACCAACCACGCACACTTCGTATCAGTGCCCGCAACGATCACGATGCAGCGTATACCGCTACAGAGCACGGCATCACAGAAGTGAAGCTTCGGTCGTTCTCTGAGCGCGAGATGTTGATGATGGATATGAAGTGCTTTGTGTATGCCGACCCGATGGCACCGACCAAGGCCAAAGCCCTTCGGCTCGAACGCCAATACCCAAAGTCAATCCTCTTCGATTATCCCGTCCTGACAATCACAGGCTCGGTCTTTCTTGCGTTGATGCTCGTTCGCGTGGTGGATGGCCTGATCGCGATGCTCTAACCACTTCTTGTTTCTTTATAGTCTGGGTGCCCCGATTCGCTCTCTTGAGCGCAGTCGGGTTCTKTGTTGTATACGAGTGGGAAGAGGCCTCACTGCGCCGAAGACGGCGAGTAAGGGCACCCCGTTCTGATCAACTCGTGTACCGTTATGAACGGACACCTCGATACAGGTTACAGATTCCCATCGTCATCGATCGGGAACTGACTTCGCCAAACCCGGCGTCACCCATCATGGTTTTCATCTCGGTTTGGGTCTTAAACGAAGCGACCGATCGCGGGAGGTATTTGTACGCGCCAGAGGTATCGCGTGCGATCCAGGTCGCGGTACGAGGCATGATCGTGCCGCAATAGAAGTTGTTGAACCAACGCATCGGCGCAAAGCTCGGCTGACCAAACTCAAGAATAATCAATCGCCCACCCGGACGAAGCACACGATAGAACTCGCCGATCGCTTTCTCTGGTGTTTGCACATTGCGAATCCCAAACGCGATCGAAACCACATCAAACGATTCATCTTCAAACGGCAACGCCTGTGCATCTGCCTGTAGATATTCGATCCGATCGGCCAACGATTGGTGCAGCTTGGATCGTTTGTGCTCTGCAATTTCGAGCATGCCAGCTGTGAAGTCTGATCCCACAATACGCTCGGCTTGCGTGCCTTTGGCGAATGCTTGGGTGAGATCACCCGTGCCACAGGCGCAATCGAGGACAGCCTCTCCGGGTTGGACATTGGCAGAGACAACCGCACGCTTGCGCCACGCCTGATCTCTCCAGAGCGAATGCACCCGGTTGTTCAGGTCATACGACTGAGCGATCGCGTTGAACATCGCCTGCACTTTGTCGTGTTTGTCCGCGTTTGAATGGAGCGAATCGAGTTCGCCCTCGTTCCATGCGGGGGTATCTGACTCAGATCGTACAGATTCGGGTTGTTGTTTGGTCTCAGGCATGTCCAATGATGATAGACTCTTGTTGACCCAAAGAGCCATACCTTCAGGGAGCCATCATGCCATCACATACTCGTCAATCAGTCGTTTTACTCATCACCTTTGCGATGCTCGCTCTGTTCGGCTCTGTCGGCTGTTCGACATCTCCCGCAACAGGAAAGCGGATCGTCACACTCCTCTCGTGGGAACAAGAGAAAAAGCTTGGTCTAGATGCTGCTGCCGGACTCGCCGAGCAGTTCGGGGGCGAGGTGAGCGATGTCATCCCTTCACAGTATGTCCGCCAGGTGGGCATGAAGCTCGTCGCAGGAATCGAAGAGGGGGTTCCAGACCTAGACTGGGAGTTCACGCTGCTTGATACTGATGTTATCAATGCCTTCGCGCTCCCCGGCGGCAAGGTGTTCTTCACCAGAGGGCTCGCTGAGAAGCTTGAGTCCGAAGCCGCGATGGCGGGGGTGCTTGGGCACGAGATCGGGCATGTCACCGGGCGACATGGTAACCAACGCATTTCTAAACAGATGGGATTCAACTTCGCGATCACCGGCGCATCGGTCATCGTCGGGACTTCAAAGTCTGGTTCAGATGTTCGCAAGTTTGGAACCATCGCAGTTCCTGCGCTCGCCATCGGAGGCAATGTCGTCCTCCTGTCCTATGGCCGAAACGATGAATCCGAAGCCGACATGCTCGGGATGCGCTACATGGAACGAGCAGGGTATAACCCGATCGGGCAGATGCGTGTGATGGAGGTTCTCCTGGCAGCTGCGGGCGATGCCCGTCAGCCAGAATGGCTTTCGACCCATCCGTATCCAGAATCGCGCATCGAAGCAATCCGAAAGCTGATGGGTACCAAGTATGCTCATACGCAGGATAATCCACGCTATGTCTTCAACCGTGCGGAGTATTCCCAGCGGATGCTCGTTCCCCTCAGGAATCTCCCGCCTCCACCGAACGACCAAAGCACCAGCTTGCTCAATAACCCCGCCCTCTGGTGTGCCCACTGTTCACCAATCGCGATGAACTGATTTTCACGGACAGATCTGGTCACCAGTTGGTTGTGGAAGAAGCACCAGAAGAAAGTCATGCACTCTGTATCTATAAAAGGAGTACGCTTTGGGCGTACTCCTTTTTGTATAGGCACCTCTGCTTGGTATCTCGTTGCCAGTCGATTTTGAGTGAGAACGAGATGGAGATGGTCGTGCCGCGGCGAGCAATACGGTAGATTCACCCACAAACAACATCAGAACTTCAATCGGCTCATCGCCTACTTCTCGGACCTTACCGACCCCTTATTCAAGGAATGTCCGAGAATAACACGCTTAAGCAGCCTGTAATAGCGGTTGGGGCAAATGGTGCGCTTCAATTCGGCTTGCCCTTTTGTCGTGCCTGTCGTTTATTCGATACTTTCTCAGTGCCCTGCGTTGCAAGGCCAACACCAAACCACACCTCCCGCTCCTCGTGCGGGGCAGTCCCAAAGCAAGTCCCAAAGCTAGAAACTGGAGTTTACCATGAGTGCTGAGATCCTAACCGAACGCCTATTCGAATCCCTTATCGCAGGCAACCGTTCGGCCGCCCGTTCAATCGTACAAGAACAAACAGACGCAGGCGTCTCCCAAGAGATCCTCCTCACCGATCTCTTCTGGCCAGCCTATGAGATGATCGAAAAACTYCACCGYGAAGATCARATCTCRAWYCTYGCMCACAACCTCTCKACSCGMCTCYTSCGYGTRCTCGTYGAYCARTGCTCACGAGAACTCCTCGCATCATCAGACGCGGCCCCAGTTGGCCGAACAGTATTCGCATGTTGCGGCCCATCCGAAGGCTCAGAACTCGGTGGCCAAATGGCAGTCGACCTGCTCGAAGCCGCCGGCTTCGAAGTCCAGTTCGCTGGCGGGGCAGTCCCCATCGACGAAATCCAAGAAATCGTTCAACGCACCAAACCAAGCGCATTGCTTATGTTCTGCTCAGAACCATCAGACCTCCCCGACATCCGTGTCCTCATCGACACACTCCACGAAGTCGGTGCCTGCCCAGACACCCAGATCGTYGTCGGCGGCGGCGTMTTCAAYCGTGCAGAYGGSYTSGCTGAAGAAATCGGYGCRGATCTCTGGGCATCRCAYCCRCTCGARCTYGTYGAYWSMATGATCGACGAAGCAACCGTCCGTGCCCCAGAAGACCAACGCACCGTTGGCCGCACCCGCAAACCAGCAGCCAAAGCCACAATCAAGCCATTGGCCAAAGCTGCATAATCAATCCTGTGTATTATCTCGTTCTCTCGCCGTTGCCCCGATGCCCACAAAGCATCGGGGTGTTTTTTGACTATCTACAAGAGTATTGAGCGGCTGCCTGCCTGTTTAGGCAGGAGAGCAGTAATAGATAGGGTGTGAATAGCGGCAATTAGGGTACAACCGCGCTATCCTCTTTGTCCACCTGAGCCGATAGGTCTCAGGTCGCTACACCGCCCTCACAGGCTGGAAATGGAGAGTACACAATGCTTGGACGCGTCTTTAAGGCTTATGACATCCGCGGGATTTACCCCGATCTACTCACAGACTACATGGCATGGCAGATCGGTTGCGGCAGCGCAAAGTTCTTGCTCAACGAAGCCGAGCAAGATGGAGAATCAACCCCGATGATGCGCAATGTCGTCATCGGGCGCGATATGCGTGTTTCTTCGCCCAAGCTTTCTGAAGAACTCATCCGAGGCATCACCTCAGCAGGCGCGTCGGTCATCGATCTCGGATTGATCGACACCCCGATGATGTACTTCGCGATTAACTATCTCGATAGCGCGGGCGGCATAGTCATCACGGCTTCGCACAATCCGCCTCAATACAACGGGTTCAAAATTTCCAAACGCAAAGCCAAGCCCGTTGGCGAATCAACTGGTCTCGATGTTGTGCGCAAAAACGCTGCGATGGTCGACAAGAACCTCACGCCTCAACCAGGAACGAGCGTGGATGTCCGCGATCTGTGGAAGGCATACGCCAAGCATGTCAAGAAGTTCCTCGACCTGGGCGAACGCGATGATAAGAACCCGCTCAAGATCGTCGTCGATGCATCCAACGGCATGGCCGGCACCATGTGCCCCAAAATCTTCGGCAATAACGGCGACGCAACCGAAGGGCTCGAAATCATCGAGATCAACTTCGAAAACACCAAACACGAATATGCCCACGAACCAAACCCATTGGTCGCGGCCAACCTTGAGCAACTCCAAGCAGAGGTCGTCAAACAAGGCGCCGATCTCGGTTTGTGCTTCGATGGCGATGCGGACCGGTGTGTAGCGGTTGATGAGAAGGGGCAGATTGTTCCTTGTGATATCATGACCGCGATGCTGGTGCCTTACTTCCTTGAGCAGAAACCCGGCGCTGCGATTATCTACGAYCTGCGATCAACCAAAGCAGTCAAAGAAGAAATCGACAAGCACGGCGGCAAAGCTTTGCGTGGGCGCGTCGGGCATGTCTTTATGAAGCAACTCCTCGCAGAGAACAACGCGATTTTTGGCGGCGAGCTCTCGGGTCACTTCTACTTCCGCAAGAACTTCAATGCGGATAGTGGGGCGATCGCGATGTGTACATTCCTCTCAGCGTTGGCTGCTTCAGGCAAGCCGATGTCAGAGATGGTGTCGCCTTTGATGCGGTATGTGCAGTCTGGCGAGATCAACTTCGAGAACGAAGAGTCAGATCTTGCCCTTGAACAGATCATGGAAACCTACACCGAACGCGGAGAACTCGACGAGCTCGATGGCGTCACCGTCGATTGTTTCGAAGAAGAAGGCTGGTGGATGAACATCCGCAAATCAAACACCGAGCCTCTGCTCCGTTTGAACATCGAAGCCAAGACCCAAGAGATTCTTGATGAGATCTACGAAGAGGTCGCGCCAGTGCTTGGTTCACGAGTTGATCACTGATCACAATCATTGATCAAGATGAAACAAAATCCTAGAAACACACCCTTGGTATCAGGGGTGTGTTTTTTTATGCTCTCAGCTTATTTTGCGGATCGGGACAAGCTTGCGATAGGTCAGCGTTCGCCAGAGCCATTCAAACGGCCCCATCACAAAGAACCTGAGCCAGAGCATCGAGAAGACAATGTTGATTGTCCAAACAGCAAACACAACCAACCAGAGCTGCGGGAACTCGATCGATGCWAAGTAACCCAATCCATACCCATAGAAAAAAGTCGTGCAGAGGATCGTGTGCAGGAAGTAGTTGGTCAGCGCCATCCGCCCAACCGCAGCCAAAGGCACACAAATAAACCGCGCCGGCGAGCATTTCGACAACGCGATAATCAACGCTGCGTAGCCCAGCGCCAACGGCACGCCCACAGGCTGGGCAAGGGCTTGCCAGATAAACCCAGGAACAAGATCAAATGTACTTTGCGACCAGGCATACCCAAACCCGGTAAGGGGAATGCCAATGCCAAGGAAGACACATGCAGAAATGACATAGAACCGCAAGGAGCGTTCGCCCGTCNATATACCCATGCGGGTTAAACCCACACCCATCGACATGATCCCCCAAAGCATCGGCAAGAACAGAACCCCGACCGTCACTTGCATAATCATGGTGATGAAGAACCGGGTTTTGAACGCATCAAGATAAGTTCCGGTATATCCTGCGATCTCGATAGCAGGATCTGCTGAGAGCTCGTGCATCTCGATGTGTCCTGCGCTGAATGCCCAGTAACCAAAGGCCGTGAACAAGATCATCAGCATCGAACCCATGAAGTACATCGTAATCCCGCCAAAGAAAAGCACCTTGGGATTGATCCTGCGGATCCACCACATGAGTGTCAACCCGGCGATGGCGTAATAGGTAAGGATGTCGCCGTACCAGAGCAGGTAGGCGTGGAGCATCCCGAACAAGAGCAACCAAGCGCATCGTGAATACCAGAGGGCGGCACCTTTGCGCAGCTTGGTGTGGTACTTGCCCGACTCGTCAGCATGGTCAAACTTACGGGCATACATCACCACGCCCGAACCAAAGAGCATCGCGAAGAGAAACATGAACTTGCCCAAGAACCCCGTCGCGGTGATGGTGTGGGCGAGTTCGTTGGCGGGCGACGCGGACATGGCCCCGGGATCGGTGACCGCCGCCATCGGCCAAGCAAAGTGCATGATGTTGGGAACAAGAATCCCCAAGAGCGCGAACCCACGAAGGGTATCAATCGACCCAAAGCGTTGGGCGCTCAGCGTTGGAGCGATGGCTTGTTGTACAGGCTGTGCTATGTGTTCATCATCCATTCGATCAGCTCCCCGGTCTTTGTCAGATCGTTAACAACCAGGTCAGCCCCAGCTTTCACGAGTGTATCAAAGTCATCGTGCCCAGTAGCGACCGCTAGCGATCGACATCCGTTTTCTTTGGCGCACGAGACATCATGGATCGTGTCCCCGATGACAATCACTGATYGGGGATCGAGTATCGTGTTTTTCATTGCCTGATATCGTCCAATCGCCACCGGAGGCAGGTGCGAACGCTTTGGCTCTTGATGAGGCGAACAATCGCCCCAAGCATTAATCGTAAAGAGCGATGGATCAAACCCTGCCGACACAACCTTGATGGTGCCTGTCTCTTGGTAGTTGCCGGTGAGCAATCCCAGTGTTGGTTGTCGGCGGTGCGTAGCTGTCGCGTTGACAAGATCATGGGCACCAGGCAACGCCTCCGCGACGGCTCGGTTGTTGGCGATCTCTGTAAGCATCTGGAAATAGCTCGATCGCAACGCATCAACATTGGTTTGCGTCGGCTCGATCTTGTTGAGCGTGAGCATGTCTCGGAGAATGTTCGGATCGATCCCGCCGCCGAAGACAATGCCTTCAATGGTGAAGTCAGGTGTGAAGATCAGCCGCCCAGCATCACGCAAGCATGTAACCCCGATGTGGTTCGACGAGAGAAGGGTCATATCGATATCAAAGAGAATGAGCATTGCAGAGTGTATGCAATCGGTAAGCTCGTCCGCAATTAAAAAAAAGGAAGTGCTTGTTCCTGGTTACAGGTGGAAAGCACTTCCTTTGTAGGGTCAACTCAGCGAGGCTGAGTATGGACTTCTGATTTATGGACAGCCTTGTGAGAACTCAACGAGGAATGCAGAGATATCAAAGAAGTTAAAAACGCCATCGTTGGAAAAATCTGCGGACAGATCTCCAGCATTGAATGCTTGGAGGAATGCAGAGATATCAAAGAAGTTGAGAACGCCGTCGTTGTTCATATCTGCTGGGCAGAAGGAAACGCATACGCCGGTCATGGTGCAGAATGTGGTGATCTCAGCGACAGGTGTATAGGCTACGCCTCCTGCTGCGTTTGGATCAGTCACAACCCACTGCATGTACCAGGTCAATCCGTCGAGTGCAGCGTCATGGGGGATCGGCCACATCATGGTGCCAAACCCGTTGCCATCGCCAGAGCCTTCGAGCATGATCGGGCCAAGAACAGTGTCTTGAGCAACGRTCCCACCAACCGGAGGCGATGTTGAGAGCGAGACGAACGCATGGGCGCCGCCTAGGGCGTTGTTAATCCCTACCTTGAATCCATTATTGCCAAGGTTCGGCGGGCACGCAGCGATCATATCGGGGGCGATCCCACCTGAGCCTGTGGTGCCGGCACCAACCACTGCGGGGTTGGCATCTGGGAGTTCGGCATAGAGCGTTGGGCGATCGAATGGGAAGGCTTCCGCGGCTACGCGTGGATCGGTGAGCCCGTTGTTGAGGAAATCGATGATCTGCATCTCGACCATTGGTGTGAAGCTGATCGGCGAGAACATGAACGGATCGATGTTGTCGAAGAAGGGCACTTCACCATTGCGATGGGCGTAGAAATCGAAMACTTSKYCSAKNNTGTTTNNTGCTGMCCRTTGTGCATGTACCGATCGCGCAATCCGGTGTTGCGCAGCGATGGCACCTTGAACTTGCCGCGATCGCTGGTCATGCCTGTAAAGTTCATCCGCCCTGGATCTTCAGCAACCGGACGCATCCCGATATTACGGAAGGTGTTGTCGGTAAACTGTGCGCCGATATGGCACGAGCTGCACAGCGATGAGCGGAAGGCATTAAG
Source organism: bacterium (assembly GCA_002401225.1). Classification (GTDB taxonomy): domain Bacteria; phylum Planctomycetota; class Phycisphaerae; order Phycisphaerales; family UBA1924; genus UBA1924. The sequence goes on along the minus strand of NVSM01000044.1, from coordinate 12,319 downwards.
CCCTAAAACCTGATTGGTGGTTAAGGCATCAAAGTCGCCATCGAAGAAGAGGTCATAAGGCGACTGGTTGGGAAGCAGGGTGCGCTCGTAGGTTGCAATCGCCATCGCAACGCGGCCAGCGGTGAGTTCTGAACTCCCAAAGACCTCTTCGAACATTTGTGGGTAAGTTTTACCCTGCGCGATGACCGCAGCCATATCTGCGGGCAGATTGCTTCCCAATGCCAATGGGCGTGCGCTGGTGAGTTTGACGAGAATCTGTGCCCAGTTGCGATCTTGATGGGCCATCTCGGCGCCACTCGCTGGTGGGCCGACAGCTTGGCTCTCGAGGGCACCACCTGATGCGATCAAGAGTTCGCCGGTCAATGGATCAGTAAAGGCAGAGGTTGCTCGCCCGTCCCAGAAGAGATCGGGTGCATACATCCCCATGACCGAAGGCGGTGCCTGGCGGCCGGTTACCTGGACATCAAAGTCGAACAATGGTGACTTGAGGTACACATCTTCCGCAGTCTGGAAGATCACGCCCGGCGAACCGATGACATCATCAGGTGTACCAAACAGCCCGTCGGCGCCAGGGTTGGTCCCCCGGCGCTCGTCGGTCCCTCCAACCGCGGGCTGATGGCACGACCCACACGACATGGTGCTGTCGCTTGAGAGTTGTTCGTCCCAGAACAGGATCTTGCCAAGGTCGGCTTTGGCTTGTGTAAACTGATTTTCGGGCGGGAACGGGACAGGATCGAGTGGTTGTGCGAGTGATTGCGTGCTGGCAGCTGCGAGCAACAGCGCAGGGACAACAAGCAACGGTTTGGTGCGTTGGTTCCGTTTCATGGAAGCCTCTTCTTCATGTGTTGCATCACAAACCAGTTGATCAACGCTTCTTGCGGTGCGTTGATATGGTGTGATGCGTGGACCAATGATGCACCATGAGGGGTGCAGGCGAGCAACTTGTAGAGCCGCGTCGTTGCGCGCGTCCGGTGTATCCCATGCGTTGATAGATGGTGCGTACTGTTGTGTAGTACACCATCTGTCCGGCTCTTGGTGATGGTCAAACAAAGCCCATCATCGCGACAATACTCGAAGAGCATTGCTCGCACAAGATAATAGCGATAAATCTATCCGGTTTCATGCTTTGGTGTGCATTATCAGCCGAGACAAGTTGTCTAGAGACGGTAAGTATAGGGCGAGACGGGTTTTCGAAGAGTTGAAAAGCGACTCTTGAGTCTCATTTTTGAGAATGAGATCAAGAACAAAGTTTTTTACCATTGAGTCTTCGAATGAAGTGTTGACACAATCTCGAATGTTGATTCGTCTTTGACTGTCCGCACATGAGCGTGGATCTCGCGTTCGACCAAGCCTGAGGTTTTTCGGCGGAGTTCATCGAGGAACTTGTCGAGTGTTTGCTCGTCGCCTTGGGCTTCGAGCATCACGGTTCCATCGGGTTCATTGCGGACCCATCCAGTAATGGCGTAATAGGAAGCGATCATGCTTGTGCGCGCCCGAAAGCCCACGCCTTGGACGCGGCCTTGGAATATGATGCGTTGGCGGGTGACCATGAAGATGAGTATAGAGGATTGAGCAAGTTTATGTGCGATTTCGGACCCTTAGTGGTCCGAAATGGGGCGTTCTACTCGATTTGGACCCCGCCATCAGCATCAACAAGCTTGAGATCTTTCACTTTGTTGGCACCACCCAGATCCTGGGCTAGTGTTTTGAGTCGGGCAACCGGTAAAATGGAGAGGCTGCCTGTTTCGTGGGCATGAGACTTGGACGCGTTGTCTGCTTTTAGGTCAGATAAGAAATGAAGATGGAGAACAGGTGAGCGGATTTGCGCCAGAACATGACGATCGTCAACGCGTACGCGATGCTTCAGACATCGTGGCGGTTGTTGGTGAACACCTCGCCCTCAAGCCCAAAGGGCGCGAGTATGTCGGGTTGTGCCCATTCCATGATGATCGCAATCCTTCGATGTGCGTCATCCCCGCCAAGCAAATCTTCCACTGCTTCGTCTGTGGCACCGGCGGCGATGTCTTTACATTCATCCAGAAATACCACTCGATGGGTTTCCGCGAATCTCTCGAATACCTCGCCGAACGAGGCAACATCGAACTGACCAAGTTCAATCCAAACGGCGATCCGAACAACAGTGGGGCGGGTGTCCCGTTTGAACACACCGGCGTTGGCAAGAAAGAAATCATGGCGGCCAACCAGGCCGGGCAGTCCTTCTTCCAAACAATCCTCACCCACCCAGAGCATGGCACACTCGCACGATCCATCATCGAAAAACGAGGGATCTCCCACGACATGGTCGAACGCTTCGCTATTGGTGCAAGCCCAGACCGCTGGGATGGATTGCTCAAGACCGCACAAGCCAAAGGGCTCAATCTTGACGCACTCATCGGCGCAGGGCTCATCAAGGCCAAAGACTCTGGTGGGCACTACGACGCGCTGCGCAATCGTTTGATCTTCCCGATCTGCGATCAGATCGGACGGGTGATTGCCTTTGGCGGGCGGATCATGGATGAGGACGACGCCCCCAAATACCTCAACTCACCCGAGACCCCGGTCTTCCGCAAATCCACGACTTTGTACGGCATCAACCATGCCCAGCGTGCGATTAAGAAGGAACGCACGGCTGTCATCGTTGAAGGCTACACCGATGTCATCGCCTGTCATCAGGCAGGCGTTGAGCATGTCGTCGGTACGCTGGGCACCGCACTCACCAAAGGGCACGCAACCGTCCTGCGCCGGCTGTGCGATACGGTTGTTTTGTTATTCGATGGCGACGAGGCCGGCATCAAAGCAGCGGACAGAGCCATCGAGGTGCTATTGAGCGAAACCATCGACATCCGCATCGCATCGCTTGCTGGGCTTACCGATGCCAAAGACCCAGATGAGTTGCTCAAGCGTGATGGTGGGGCAGCTATCTTTACGCAGGTCATCGCGGAGTCGGTGGATCTGATCAAATGGCGATTCGATCGTTTGCGTGAAGAGCTCAAAGAGGCTGGGCCCGCTCGTATAACTCAACGCATCGAAGAAGAACTCGCCAAGCTCAGTGAACTTGGTCTCGGTGAACTCACGCCGGTTCGCAGAAGCCTGATGATCCGCCAAGTCGCCCGTGCTGCCCAGATCGAAGAGGGCGTGGTCATCGCAGCTATTCGCACCGGGCGAAGCCGACAGCGGCCATCGTTCACGCATCAGGCTGATATCGAACAGGTTGATGGCGAACAAGAATCGTATGTCGAGCACAACTGGTCACCCAATGCTCGAGAAACACTTTTAGGGTGTTTGCTCTATGACGCCAATCTTTGGTTGCTGATGAGCAGCGACGAGCGTGAACTCACTAGCACAACTTTATATGGATCACCTTTGTCAAGAATCGTTGCCGACGCGTTGCATAGCAGCGCAGAGAACGGCACGGGTACCGGGCTTCATGCCGTGCTTGATGAGCTGGCAGCCCTTGGCGACGAGACAGGAAAAAATCTGGTTGAAGCGGAACAAAGGGCAACCATGTTGCGTCAGTTCGTTGCCAGAGATTCCGAAGCCATCGCTTCGCGTGTCACACGGGTGTTCAATGAGTGCATTGGTGCGGTCACGATGATGGATGCGAGAAATGTAATGCATCGAGACACGAATGGTGAGTTGACGGACGAAGCTGCCAAGCTCAAAGCGTTCATTGAGTCGCAAAGAATGAATCGAAAAAAGTTTGGACGATCAGGAAAAAATATGCTCAGCGGAGAATGAGCGAAATTTTAATACCCAACTTCCCGGAGGGCTCGAGTTGGTGCGTATATTTAAAGATGGCTGATCAGGTTTGATTGGGTATCAGGAGAGTGTGTTCATGATTGGAATCTTGCATCCAGCAGTTGCAGAGTTGATCGCCGTCGGCAAACGACGCGGGTGGCTCAGCTACGAAGAACTCAACAATATTATTCCCGACGAATATGTCGAGATGGTGCCTATCCATTCGCTCATCACCAGGCTCGACGAACAAAGCATTGAACTTGTTGATGAGATGGAGTTCCGAGGACGCATCTTCCGCGCTCAACGCGCCGGCGATCTTCGCACAACCGAGACCATCGGGTTTTTGATGGATCAGTTCCGGGCGATGTCGGTCACTGGCGGTGAGCATCTTGGCGATGGTGAATCTGTTCGATTACGCCTCAACGCAACGCACTATGCCAACGGTACCGGCGCGATGGATGCCAAGCAAATCGCTGAAGCTGAAAAGGATGTCGAAGAAGCACGCACGATGGACGACCAGAGCGTCCAGCGAGATCTTGACGAAGCCGTCGCGAGCGAACCGAGCGCGAAGCGAATGGATGATCCCGTTCGTATGTATCTCACCCAGATGGGTTCGATCCCGTTGCTCACACGCAACGAAGAGGTTCGGCTTGCCAAGAAGATTGAAACAACTCGGATGATCTTCCGCCGACGGTGCCTTGAGAGCGATTACATCATCTCCCAGGTCATCGAAACGCTCAAGCTTGTGAGCGACGGCTCGCTTCCGTTCGATCGCACGATGCGAGTGAGCACACTCGATGATCAAGCAAAGACGAAGATCTCGACTCGCATCCCTGCGAACCTGCCCACCGTTGAAAAGTTGCTTGAACTCAACAGCCAGGATTGGGCCGAGCTTGATGAGCTTCGTAAGGACGACGGGACTATTCGAGAGACGAAAAAAGCAAAGGCGATTCGCCATCGCATGATCGTTCGCCGACGGCGTATGGCCGCGTTGATCGAAGAGCTGAGTTTGCGTACTGGGCGAATCGTGCCTTTGATGCGTAAGCTCAAGTCGATCTCCGAAAAAATGACTACCATCGAAGGCGAGATGCTCCAAGCAGCGTTGTATCCAAAGAAGTATGACGCGGACGATCTCGATGTCTTGCGTGAAGAGCTTCATGGGCTTCGCGGGCTGGCATNGGACGAGCCTGAACAACTCCGCGAACGAATCTCCCAGATCTCGACCGTGTTCTGGGAATATGAACAAGCCAAACGCGATCTTTCCGGCGGCAACCTTCGCCTGGTGGTGTCGATCGCCAAGAAGTATCGAAACCGCGGGCTGAGTTTTCTCGATGTGATCCAAGAGGGCAACACCGGGTTGATGCGTGCGGTCGATAAGTTTGAGTACAAACGCGGATACAAGTTTAGTACCTATGCGACTTGGTGGATTCGCCAAGCGATCACCCGTGCGATCGCGGATCATGCACGAACGATTCGTATCCCGGTTCATATGATCGAGACGATGACCAAGCTTCGCAATATCCAAAAAGCGATCATGCAAGAAACCGGTGCTGAACCAACATCTGAAGAGATCGCCGAGAAGGCAGCGATGTCGCCGATGGAGGTTCGACGAGTGATGGGGATCTCCAAGCACCCGGTGAGCCTTGATCGCCCGGTTGGTGAATCGGAAGATTCAAACTTTGGCGATTTCCTCGAAGACACCAATCAAGACGCGCCCGCGGTCGCAGCTGCAAGAGGTATGCTCAAGGGCCGCATCGAGATGGTGCTCAAAACGTTGACCTATCGTGAACGCGAGATCATCAAACTCCGCTACGGCATCGGCGACGGGTACACCTACACCCTCGAAGAAGTCGGGCGAATTTTCAAGGTCACCCGCGAACGCGTTCGCCAGGTCGAAGCCAAGGCGATCCGTAAACTCCAACATCCGATCCGCTCGCGCAAGCTCGAAGGCTTTGTGGATTCCTGATCAGGTCGTCCGTTGTTTCAACACGCAGAGCATCCTTGCTGGATGCTCTGTTTTTGTGTACACTGCAAAGAACACCAAAGGAGATTTCACATGGCTGATCGAATCCATGAACTACAAATCGAGATTATGAAACTCAAGCAATCGCTCGCTCAAGAGATCGCCGATCGTGTGCCAGAGCAGGTCGAAGACTGGGCATTGACTCGGCTTGATGGTTCGGCCACCAAACTCTCGGAGTTGTTCGATGGCAAGTCTGAGTTATTGGTGATCCATAACATGGGGCGCGGGTGTTCGTACTGTTCGCTCTGGGGCGATGCGATGATTGGGATCGCCAAGCATCTTGGGCAACGCTGCGGCTTTGTGCTGTGTTCGAATGATCCGCCAGAAGTGATTCAAGAGTTCAGGGAGTTGCGCGGGTGGAACTATCCGTGTGTGTCGGGGAATGGATCAGGCTTTGCCAAAGCGATGGGGTACATGAGTGACAAAGACAGCCCAGAGCCGGGCGTGTCGGCATTCCATAARCAAGMMGAYGGCTCRATCGTSCGCACCGCGCAYGCGARCTTTGGRCCGGGCGATGATTTCTGTGGCGTRTGGCCGATGYTTGATYTGCTCAAGSRYGGSRTSAATGGMTGGGARCCRRWGNWTGGGAARRKTGMWSAGNKASWGCWSWGGYGGSGMGKMYTCGNSCGKGTGWKYRYWSANTSATGGNRGSANNMTGTAGNMKYAWCGRKCGNSMAKSTAGTWKTWSMRAKMGCCCKSKASTYWMKKSWMSANTCNRKYRMWSAKWTCRTCAACGCGGAGCATGATTGCATCGCCGGGGTTGGTGCCGCCGTTGAAGTGGGCACCGACAGCAGCCGTCACGCTTGAGTCAAGATATTCGGTATCCCAAACCCCGCCCAACGGCGTTCCAGATGTCCACTCCGCAGAATCGATATAGGTTTCCATGCCCGCGGGGACCGCTCCCGAACTTCCGTCAACCGGATACCGCCCTTCGCGTGCATTGTAGTATTCGCAGGCATCTGCGTACACCTTTATATTCGCAATAAAGGTACCGATCCGAGCTTCGTCGGTTGCGCCGGTGAGCCGAGGGACCACGATCGCGGCAAGAATCCCAAGGATCACAACGACGATCAAGATTTCAACAAGCGTGAACGCTTTGCGAGTACAGATTGATGTGGACATTCTCATAGCAGATCAAGTATGAAAAACTCCGCAAGAAAGATCCAGCGGAGTTTGAAGTTACTTGGTTATCGGGAGCGTTAAAACACTATAGTTCAGGCGCAAAGCCTCGTCTCATGGTGTTCTCGGAACTTGCTCGTGGGTCTACGAACTGATAAAGATAGTCTGGCCCGCCGGCTTTGGAGCCTACTCCGGACATCCCGAAGCCGCCGAAGGGTTGTCGGCCGACGAGTGCGCCAGTGCAGGGTCGGTTGATGTAGAGGTTGCCGACGCGGAAGTCTTTTTTGGCTTGATTGATGTGTGCGGGTTTTCTTGTGAAGACGCCGCCGGTGAGTTTGTATTTGTGGTTGTTGGCCAGGCGCATTGCTTCATTGAAATCTGTTGCGTGGATGACTGCGAGGACTGGCCCGAAGATCTCTTGGGTATAGATGGTGCTGGTTTCGGTTACGCCTGTGAATATGTGCGGGGCGATGAGGTCATCGATGCCTTCTGGGATATTGAAGTCTTCCGAGCCAACAAGTTCGTTGAGTCCTTCGTCTTTGGCAGATTGAATAAACCGGCGGATGTTGTCGGCGGCTTCCTGGTCAATCACCGGCGAGACATCGGAGTTTGGATCATCGGGGGCGCCGAGGATCAGGGTCTTGGTCGATTCGCCGAGCCGGTCTAAAAACAGCTTCATGCGTGGGCCGGTCGGGCCTTGGGGATCAACAACGATGCAGCGTGAGCATGCGGAGCATTTTTGTCCCTGGAAGCCGAAGGTTGAGTAGCGCACGCCGAGGACTGCTTCGTCAAGATCTGCGGAGACATCGACAATGATGGCGTTTTTGCCTCCCATTTCGCAGATGACGCGTTTGACCATSRSTTGGTCTTCGGTGGTGTTGCCGGCGGCTTTGATGATGTCGAGTCCGACRGCTTTRSWGCCRGTGAASGCGATSAGCGMGATGCGTGGRTCRCGGACGAGKGCYGCGCCGGTGGTCTCGCCGGGKGCTGGGCAGAAGTGGATGACATTATTTGGTGCGTTGAACTCGTCGAGTGCATCGTTGATGATGTCGAAGAGGATTTTTGCGATGCCTGGGGTTTGCTCGGCGGGTTTGAGGACAACCGTGTTGCCGGTCACAAGTGCGGCGACGGTCATGCCACAACAGATTGCGAGTGGGAAGTTCCAGGGTGAGATGACCACAGCGACACCCTTGGGCTGGTACCACATTTCATCAAGCTCTCCGATGAACTTGCCCAGGCGTTTGGGGGTGAAGAGTCCGGGGGCGGTGCGTGCGTAGTAGGCGCAGAAGTCGATGGCTTCGCAGACATCGGCGTCGGCTTCGTGCCATGTTTTGCGTGCTTCTTTGCAAACGATGGCTGAGAGTTCATCGCGCCGATCGAGCATGATCGATGCGATGTGTTCGAGGATTTGAGCGCGTTTGATCGGGTCGAAGTCTCGCCATGCCGGGAAGGCATCGTTGGCGGCTGCGATCATCGCTTCGCCTTGTTCTACCGTGTGATCGTTGGCGACCGATGGAACAGTGGTTGATGCCATCGTTCGAGCGAAGGCGTTGCGTTGAGACTCTTCAGCGAAGTCTCGCAGCGGCGCCGAGTAGAACGGCCTGCCTCCTCCGATGTGCTCATTGATCGGCGAGAGTTGATGACGCTCTGGTGCGATCTCGTAGAGGTCGGTTGGGAGCGTGCCTTTGTGAAGTGTTGCAGGATCGGCGAGGAGCACAGAGGTGTCGGCGTTGTCGAGGAATCCGGATTTGAGCCAGGATTCGTTGGAGGTATTTTCGAGAAGTCGGCGGACGAGGTACGCCATGCCGGGGATCATCTCGCCGACGGGGACATATTCGCGGACGCGSAGKCCCATTTYCTCSGCRGCGTATTTGAGTTGATCSGCCATGCCGTGRAGCATYTGGAGYTCGATGGCTTTGCGYGGSAKRTTKCGTTTGTCGAGYCCSGCGAGMGCMGCAGCKATCGAGCGGACATTGTGYGAACCSAKCGCGAGYTTGATGCCGCCYTCGCCGGGYTTGGTYGGGCAGGCATCGAGGAAGACCTCGACCATCTGCTCGAAGCATTGGTCKGTYTGCCATTTTTCGTTCCAGACCGGGCAAGGCCAGCCTTCTTGCTCGGCGTGGATGGTTTCGAAGTCCCAGTAGGCACCCTTGACGAGGCGGACGGTGACGACCTTGCCGGTTTTCTTTGCCCATTGGCTGATTCGTTTGGCGTCGTCTACGCCGCTCTTGAGGTAGGCCTGCATGGCGAGCCCGGCTTCGAAATCGATGGTTTCGCAGGCGTGCATGAAGGTGTTGAGTGTGAGGTCTTTGAGTTCGTATTGCTCCATGTCAAAGTTGATGAGTACGGAGTTGGCTTTGGCTGCTTCAAAGACAGGCGTTGCCCGACGCATGAAATCTGCGATGGCGGCTTGGGGTGCGATCGGGTTAAAGTTCGCGCACAAGCTCGTCACCTTGATCGAAACATTSACGCGTGGAACSAYGCCGAGGTGATCKGAYTCRAGSCGYTCGGTGTGCTTCCATGAYGATGCTTCWTCGACGAGGTTGYTRACGAGGTCRAGRTACTTSGCTTGGTAGGCATCTGCTTCGGCGTTGGAGACACAGGCTTCGCCGAGCAGGTCAACCGAGAACGCAATGCCGTCTTTCCAGAGTTTACCCAGCATGGGGAGCGCATCGTTGGCATCGGTGCCGGCGATGAAGTTTTTGGCCATGTTGTTGATTTGCGAGCTGATGGTTTTGGTCATCATCCCTTTGGCAACGCCTCCGGCTTTGAGACCGAGTTCCATAAATGGCGGAGCCTTCACGCCTGGCTGCGTGAGGTAGTCAACGAGATGATCGTGGACCATGTCCGGCGTGGTCAGCGATGGGAAGGCATCGACAAAGCGAAAGAGCTGGACCTTGAAGTTGTGATCCTTCATCGACCAGTCCATGAGTTTGTCTTGGTAGAACTTCGCCGAGAGCAAACCAGACTTGTGGTTCTTGGCGATGTCGAGCATCTCGGTGCCGACGGACATGATGGCGGCTTCGCGCTCTGGGGTTGAGGTGGTCGCAACCGGAGGCCTCGTCGCTGGTGCAGGGGCAGCGGCAGTTGTCGCTGCTGATACCTTTGCGGACGGGGATTTCGATTTACGACCAAATAACGCCATTGATGGACTCCAGGTTGGAGGTGTTGGATCAGGGATTTCGACCCCCGAATGTTGGACGGGATTCTAGGATCTGATTTCTGGTTCCGCTGGGTTCCACGCGAACCGATTCGCATGGATAAACTTGTGTATGTCCGAACCAGATTTCAACCAGATCGCCCTGACCATCGGCAACTTCGATGGCGTTCATTCTGGGCATAGTGCGCTCGTGCAACGGTGTCGAGAGGTTGTTGGGCAGGATGGGAAAGTGGTTGTGCTGGCGTTTTCGCCTCATCCAATGATGGTGCTGAACCCTGAGCAGGCCCCGAGTTCGATCGAACCGATCGAGGTTCGGATTGCGAGGCTCAAGGCGGCCGGTGCTGACGAGGTGGTCGAACTTGAGCCAACACCTGAACTACTCGCGATGTCGGCTCAAGCGTTTGTGGATCATGTGATTGATTCCTATCGCYCAACCGTGATCGTCGAGGGGACTGATTTTCGGTTTGGTAAGCGCCGAGCGGGTACGCCGACGGTGTTGAAAGAACTCGCATCGGTGCGAGGTGTCGAGGTGCAGATCGTGCCTCCCGTCGAAACGGCGTTGACCGATCAATCAATTGTCAAGGCGTCGTCGACCATGGCTCGTTGGTTGATTGCACACGGTCGAGTCCGTGATGCGGGCTTTGTGCTTGGTCGCCCACATGAGTTGAGCGGGACTGTTGTGCAGGGAGATCAACTCGGGCGACAGATCGGATTCCGCACCGCGAATCTCAAGACTGATTCCATGCTCCCATGCGATGGCGTCTACGGCGTGGTCGTTGTGCTGCCCGATGGGACAGAGTTCGGCGGGGCAATGAACATTGGTATCCGACCGACGGTCGAAGGCACCGAACGACGCGCTGAGGTGCATGTGTTTGATGCGGATGGTTCGCCTTGGATGCCAAGCGATGGGTTCCCAGAATACGGCTGGGACATCCGTGTCAAGATGATCGGATGGGTACGCGATCAGATCAAGTTTGCATCGGTCGATGTTTTGAGCGAGCAGCTTGGCAGAGATGTGCAACGGGCGAAGAGCATGGTGCAAGCGATGATGGTGGAAACAGTATGAGCAGTTCAATTCCTAAACCTGGATCGAAGGTGCTTGTCGCGATGTCCGGCGGCGTGGATTCATCCGCTGCTGCTGCGATCTTGATTGAGCAAGGGTACGAAGTCGTCGGGTGCTTTATGCGCCTTGGTTCGCCGGGTGAAACGATAGATGAGCTGATGGAGTATGACACGGCGGGCGTGTCGTGCGATCCGAGCAAGGTCAAGATTGGGCATCAGGGGTGTTGCAGCGTGGGCGATGCCGCCGACGCACGCGAGGTGGCGGCGAAGCTGGGCATTCCGCTCTATGTGTGCAACTTCAAAAAAGACTTCGGCAAGATCATCGATTACTTCGTCGATGAATACGCCAAAGGACGCACGCCGAATCCATGTGTGCGATGCAACGATTGGCTCAAGTTCGGCAAGCTCCATGAGTACGCCCATCAGATCGGCGCAGAGTTTATCGCGTCGGGACATTATGCACGGATCGATCGCTCCGGGGATGAACCAAGGCTCTTGCGTGGGCTCGATAGTGATAAAGATCAGAGCTATGTGTTGTATGGTGCGCCCAAGGATCGGCTCGCGGAGATGCTGCTGCCGATCGGCGAGTTTGCAACCAAGGCCGAGGTTCGGGCGATTGCGGAGAAGTATGATTTGCCTGTGTTCGATAAGCCAGACTCGCAAGAGATMTGCTTCGTGCCGGACAATGACTACGCCGGGTTGGTCGAACGCCGACGACCCGAGCTGCGGATCAAAGGCAAGATYGTTGAYATCCACGGCGAGCARCTCGGTGAACACGAAGGRCAGCACAAGTTCACCATCGGGCAACGCCGAGGCATCGGGGTCGCGGTGGGCAAGCCGATCTATGTGATCGATAAGAACGCAGAGACCAATGTCGTGACGGTTGGATCGAACGATGACCTCATGGCGAGTTCATGCATCGCCCACGAAGCGAACTGGYTGATTGATGAAGCRCARYTGAGYGATTGGTACCCGGTGCTCGCCCAGCATCGCTACAACGCTGATCCGGTGGCAGCGAAGATTCGGGTGATCGATCGGATTGATACCGATACGCCTTCGGGTCGCCCTGGTTGCTTTGAGTGTGTGTTCGATGAGCCTCAGCGGGCGGTCACGCCCGGGCAGGCGTTGGCGATTTATGATCTGCAATCGCCCGAGATTGTGATTGGTGGGGGATGGATTGAATCTGTTGGTGCAGATGTTGGTACAGAGACACCCCC
>NVSM01000043.1 GCA_002401225.1 bacterium | reverse complement strand
TCAGGTATGGATTGGGTTGTGAACCCGATTTATTTTTCGGTGGTGACATTCACTAGTTTGGGATATGGAGATATTCAGCCTGAAAATATTTGGATGAAGAGCTTTGCGGCTATGGAAGCYTYSMYKSGRKKSGCAKKGANKGGCANWGWWWRKAMKKSCCKGGGNNSGCGRAAGANTRGNKGMRGWRAGGNRKGGGGMKWGYTAGTTCATTTCTTTGATGTCTTGGTAGTGGCCGGTGGCTTTGAGGGTGATTGTTATTGGGGAGTTGGTTCGGTTTTTCCAGTACCAGCCGTGGTTGCCGGTGAAGGCGGCGGTGAGGGTTCCGGATTTGGTTTGGGCGGTTCCTTTTTCGTAGATGTGGTAGTTCACTTCTTTGGAGTCGGCGTGGAGGTCGTAGAAGGCTTGGGCTCCGTTTGTTGACCAGGTGAAGTCGACGGCTGTGCCTTTGGTCATGGTGATTTTGATCTCGGTGCTTTTGTCTGGGTCGAGGGTGACGGAGAGTTCGTCGGTGCGTGGGGATGCGGGGTCGAGCTGGGGGATGTCGGTGGTTATGCCAGTTGGAGCTGGGAAGGTTGGTTCTGATTCTGTGGTTTGTTCTTCGAGTTCATTGGCGAGGGATGTTTTGATTTCGCCCATGCGTTGGAGCCCGGTGAGTTGGCCGATGCCGGTGGGGTCGATACCGAACTCTGCGGGGAGGACGAGGGTGATGAGGATCACTGCGGCGGCGATGATGGCGATGATTGTGGATTTGATGAGCTTGGCCGTTGTTGGGAGCTCGGCGTGATCTGGGATGTTGGCGTTGTGCATGATGATTCCGTGTATGTATGGGGGATGGGAATGTGTGTTAGGCGGTGAAGTAGCCGGTCATTTGGTAGCCTACGAAGATGAAGCCGGCGGCCATAAGAACGGTGTTTGCGGCGTAGGCGTGTTTCATGAAGGACTTGGATTTTCGCCAATATCCCATGATGATGAGGATGGCGGCGAGGGCGAGGATTTGTCCGACTTCTACGCCGATGTTGAACGAGATGAGGTTGAGGAGGAGGCCGTCGGGTGAGATTTCGTATTCGAGGATTTTGGTTGCGAGTCCGAAGCCGTGGAATAAGCCGAAGATGAGGGTCGCGGCTTTGGTGTTTGGTTGGAACCCGAACCATCGTTGGTAGGCGCCCATGTTGTCGAGTGCTTTGTAGACGATGGAGAACCCGATGATGGCGTCGATGATGTAGGCGTTGATGCTTATTTCGAGGAGGACGCCGCCGAGGAGTGTGACGATGTGTCCGACTGCGAAGAGTGTGACATAGATTGAGACATCTTTGAGTTTGTAGAGGAAGAAGATGACGCCGAAGAGGAAGAGGAGGTGGTCGTAGCCGGTCATCATGTGTTTGGCGCCGAGGTATAGGAATGGGAAGGGCATTGGGCCGGTGGATTCTTGGATGTAACCTTTGTCGCCGGCGGTGACGCCGTGGGCGAGGGCTTCGGGGATGAAGATTGCGATGGCGCAGAGGATGGCGAAGAAGAAGATGTGTTTGTGTTTTGGTGATGGGGTCATGTGTGCTTTGGAGTTTGTGTATGAAGTAAGACACGGCTTGCCGGGGACGGTCAAGCCGTGGCACCCGAGTGGGGTAGGTCATTCGATTGGTCGGAGGGTCATTTCGAGTTGGAGGGTTTCATCGGCTCGGATGACGGTGAGTTTGACGATGTCGCCGGGTTCGTGGTTGGTGAGGATTGGCATCCATGTTTCTACGGAATCGAGTTCGGTGTCGTTCCATTTGATGATGCGATCGCCTGGGTGGAGCCCCGCGGCGGATGCGGAGGTGTCTTCGAAGACGCGTTCGATGTTCATGCCGCCTTTGGAGGAGTTGGAGGGGATGATGCCTACGCGGACATTTGGGCCTTCTTTTTCAGGCTTTTTGGCGCGGGACATGGGGTGGACGAGGCGGTCGGTGCGGGTGGCGGCGTCGTGGGCGATGGCCGAGACGAGCAGTGATGTGCGGACGCAGCCTTCGAAGTCGATGAAGTCGATGGTGTCTTGGGGTGCGTGGTAGCGTTCATGGAGCCCGGTGAAGAAGAAGAGGTTGGGGATGCCGACAGCGTCGAATGATGCGTGGTCGGATCGGCCTTCGCCTACGGATACTTGGGTGGAGTAGGGGATGGCCGAGGCTTCGAGGTGTGGTTCGGTGAGGGCCTTGAAGCCTTTGGATGATTTGAATCCACCGATTTCGAGAAGTCCATCCGAGAGGGTGCCAATCATGTCGAGATTGAGCATGACGGCGTGGTCTTCGAGTGGGACGATTGGGTTTTTGACATAGAAGCGTGAGCCGTTGAGTCCGGATTCTTCTGCGGTGAACCAGAGGAAGAGGATGGAGCGGGCATCTTGGTTTTCGCCAAGGAGTTGGTATTGTTGGGTGAGTGTTTTCGCGGAGAGGAGATTGGCGGTGGTGCCGGAGCCGTTGTCGTCTGCGCCGGGGTGGAGTTCGCCTTTGGAGCGGGTGCCGAACTTGCCGTAGCCGAGGTGGTCGTAGTGTGAGCCGATGACGACGAATTCATCTTTGAGATTGCCTCGCCCGGGGAGGATGGCGCCGACATTGGAGGTCCACTTTGGGGTGCGTTCGATCTGGATGTCGAGTGTGATTTCGTTGTCGCCCAGTGGGAGGACGATGCCGGACTCGTTGGCTTTGGTGATGAGGGTTTCGAGGGTGTGGGGGATGGAGGCGGATTGTTGTGTGTGGGCGAGGATGGCGTTGGCGACTTGGGCGGTGACATGGATGACGGGGATGTCGTATTGTGGGCCGGTTCGTTTACCCATTTTGTTTGATGGTGGTGAGGTGGATTCGATGGTTTCGAGGAGACCAACACGCTCATCGATCGCGTTTGGTGGCGAGACGATGATGACGGCGGCTGCGCCTCGGCGTTGGAGGGCTTGGACTTTATAGGTCAGGCGTGCGTTGTGTGACCATTTTTCGTCGCGCCATTGGGAGGAGCCTTCGGCGGTCATTGGTTCGTAGTTGAGGACGAGTGCRATTTTRTCTTGGAYGGWTTCGGWRGTTTCGAAYCCGAGGTAGTTGTTTGGKCCKGAGACGATTGCGTAGCCTACGAAGGTGACGGGGGCGGTGACGGCGGCGGACCCGGAGTAGGCGAGGGGTGAGAAGTCTGGGCCGGCTGTATAGGTTGTGTCACCAACACTGAGGAATTCGGTCGTGGCGGCGGTTTGGGAGCCCATTTGCATTTGTTGGCGGAAGGATGCGAAGGGGGTGATGACTTCGGTTCCGTCGTCGGCTTGATCAGTGGTTGGGAATGCGGGGGTGAGGCCGAGGGTTATGAGGTGGGATTCGATGTATTGTGCCGCGTCTTCGATGCCTCGTGATCCTGGGACGCGGCCTTCCATTGATGGGTCGGCGATGATGTCGAGCATTGTGGTGTAGTCTTCGATGAGAGCCGGGTCGATCTCGGGGAGTGCGTCGTATTTGCGAGCGAGTGCTTCGCGTTCTTGGTTGCGTTCGTTTTCTTCAAGCTGGCGCTGGGCTCGGCGGGCACGAACCTCGTCGGCGGTCTCTGGGCCGAGGGATGTTGTGGCGGTTGCGGGGAGGGTGAGGGAGAAGAGGATGGTGAGGATGAGGATTGGGTTGAGCATTTTTGATTCCGGGGATTTGATGGGGTATGTGTTGTAGTAGTGTAGTGGGGATTGGTTGCTGGTTTGGGGTTGACATGAAAACACCGCCGGTTTATGGGCGGCTAGGGGGTGAGTTCATCATGTGATAAGGGAGTTGGAAAAATCTTAATCCTTTTTGAGTGGTCGGGTTCTCATTTGTGTGATATGGTAAAGTAGTCTCGGACTACACCTATGAAGATATCCCGTTTCATTCAGGTTCTTGCGGTTTTAGCCATTGTTCTCCATGGGGCAGGGGTTGTACGCAGTTTTCATGATCTGACGCACCATACGCATGGTACGCATACGGCAGAAAACGGGCAGTTTGGCGATCATACTGATCACGGGCATTCTGATCCGGAACCCGCTCCATATACACCTGAGGGTGACGATTGTGAGCTTTGTCTTGCTCTTGGTTCAGTTGTTCTCTCTGCTTCGCAGGCGAATGAAACGCCTTCGTTTGCTGCTTGTGTTGAGCAAGCACTTCGGCCTCGAACGGTCGCTTGTACATATTCTCTGTGCATTAATCACCCCGCGCGGGCTCCGCCGTTGTCTTCATTGACGACCGACTTGTAGTTCAACACCAACCATTTTGAACAACCATTATTGATAGATATGTCAGCCGTCGAGCGATGAATTCGTTTGGCGGAGGAGGACACCATGCGCATCCGATTGGGATTTACCCTGATCGAACTGCTGGTCGTCATTGCCATCATCGCACTTTTGATAGGTCTGCTTTTACCTGCTCTGGGGAGCGCTCGAAACAGCGCTCAGAGCATGGTGGACTTGTCAAACATGCGGCAGATGGAGATCGCTCATGCTATGTACGCCGAGGATAACGATGGTCGCTTGATTCAAGCGAACCTCGCTCATGGMGGCGKWACGCATGGSGACTTTGACCCGTGGTTCGAAACWTTACGCTCGTATTATAACTCAGATCTYGTYATTCACTCTCCTTTGGATAGRAGCWYTCAYTGGGGGCCWTAYCCTSATGGWGATCCGATTNCCGGGNGCRCCGSTTTTRCAACGGCGTGTGACGAGCTATGGGATTAAYAATTTTCTTGACACATCAACGGTGCCTTGGGGGCCTGGATACGCGTCGCCGTATCGGGGATACAAGATGCATGGGATTGCTCGACCGGGCTCGATTGTTCACTTTCTGCACATGGCTCAGGAAGGCGCGTTTGCGGCCGCGGACCATCCTCATATTGAGAGTTGGTTGAATCATCCGTCACCGGCGTTTAAGGCGCAGCAGCAGTCGCAGATCAATGCTGTTGGGGGTGATCCCGGCACCGATGAAGCACAGTCGAACTGGGGATTTCTTGATGGGCATGCAGAAGTTTTGCATTTCCACGAGGTTCTTCGGAGCATCGACAAGAATCGTTTTGATCCTGATGCTTTTCCATAAACACTTTGGGCAGGCCTACGGGTTTGCATTTTTAGAACATTTTACACAGCAATTTTTACAGTATATTTCAGAATAGAAAAGGAACTTATCATGAATACTCAATCACTTATCGTTCTTGCGTCGATCGTTGCCTCCAGCCCTGCGTTCGCGCAGCATGCCGACCTGCTCATCATCAGGGATGATCAGGGCAATCTKCTCACAGGGCAGTATGACTTTGACTTTGGTCAGGTGGCGAATACAAATACTCGAGTGTATGAAGGGGAGTTTGATGTCTTTGGGACGACGGACGAGCCGGGGTTTAATGCGTTGTCGCAGAGCAATATCCCTAGTGGGTTCCAGGCACTTGGAGGCAACGAGGAGCTGAGCTTTGCTGCCAACAGCTTTGCGGTCGGCGGGGCTCGGGCGAATCTTTGGCATTGGGATGGCATGGGGGAAGTCAACTTCACGGCGGCGACAAACGCGCTGACGATTTCGAAGGCTCCATTTCCAATTTTTAACACAGTGCTTGACGGTAACGATATCGATGTCGAGGGGTTTGTGATTAGCACGACTTCGGCGGATGGTTTTTTACACAAGCATATCGATTTTGGGCTTACGGATACATCTGCGGGGGCACACGGGTTCTATCTTTGGTCGCTCGATTTGACGGTTGGTGGAGATACTGCGGATTCGATTTTCTTTGTGCATGGATTTGGGACAGAGGATGAGATGGCGCATGAGGCAGCGGTTGATTGGGTAGGCGTGCATGTTGTGCCGGCACCGGGCGGATTGTTGATGGCATTTGCGATTCCTGCTTTGGGATTGCGTCGTCGTCGATAAGTAGAGATTGTGGAAAATTTCGGTGACGACGAAGCCCTGCTCTTTGAGCAGGGCTTTTTATTGATGGATTTAGAGAATGAAGAAGATGTGGCTATTGTGCTGAGGGTGGGGGAGTTATGGGATTGCGTCCCAGATTTGGATGTCATCGATCCAGATGTCTATTTCCTCGGCGTTGGTATAGAGGGTAAAGGGCATGAAGCGGTTGAAGGGGTGGGTGTGTTTGTTTGGGCCATGGTGGTCAACGACAGTTTGGCCATCGATTGCCCAGAGGAATCGTCCATCGTTGCCAGTGGATCGGTGGAGGAAGACTTCGACATGGAACCATTGGCCTACGGGAACTGGGACTGTGCGTGATTCTTCATCCCAATAGATATGGTGATTTGGGGCATCGTCTGTTTCATTGTCGTTTTGGACATACCAATAGAGTGATTCATCGAGGTCTTCGTAGACATACATAGCGATGCGGTCTTCGTTGCAGCAGGTTTTCCATTCCATAAATGCGAACCAACCATCTGGACCCAAGCGTGCTTTGAGATCGGCAGGGTATTTCATCCAATAGGAGATGTAGAGATCGCTATCTTCTTGGAGATCTTCGTTGTTCTCGTTGTAGATGATGTATGGGTCTTGTGTCCAGCCTTCGGCTTTTTGGTATTGCAACATGTGCAGGGCACGGGTTGGTTTTCCGGTATGGCCGATGGTGTTTTCTATTCGATTTTCGAGGTAATCGAATACGGGGAGTGAGCTATCGACGAGGACTTGGAGATGACCGGACGCGCCCCAGATATTCATCGGCCACGAATAGCCCGGGATGTCAGCGCCGACGATGTGTTGTTCCCAATCGCCGCCGCCTTGGGTGAAGGGTGGTTCGAGAGTGACGCCTTTCTCGAAGCCGGACTTAAACAGGCAGGTTGGTGCAAGCGTGGGGGTCGCGTCGTATCGATTCGATGCTGGAACTGAACGGTGTGATGTGATTGGTGGTGCAACAGTTGCGAGTTGGAGTGTGTTCATGCACCAAAGACTGATGATTATGATTGTCGCGTTCATGGTCGGAACTCCGCAGTCTTGATGATTCTCATTCTCTGATCGTCATGCTAGTCGTGAAATGAGTCAGTGGTTCTCGCTGTTTGCTCTCAATTGGATGTGAGTTATCAGGTTCTGATACAACTTGTCTGCAAGCTCTTGGAGTGTGGGAGTTTTTTGTTCAGCGAGGAGTTGGGTGATGGATGTCACTGGTCGGCCTTCGAGGCCGCAGGGGATTAAGAGGTTGTAGTGATCCATGTTTGGGTTGAGGTTGAGGGCGAGCCCGTGGAGGGTGATCCATTTGCGGACTCGGACACCTATGGCGCAGATTTTGGCGGGTTGGTYTGATTCRAARTGMMRGNTTGGGNTTGTCKGTTGGTGCGACCCATACGCCGGTGGCTGTTGGGTCGATGTGGGCGACAATGTTGTAGGTTGCCAGGGTGTCGATGACTGACTGTTCGAGTGTTCGGATGTAGTCGTGGATGCGGAGTTTGGCAGCGTTGAGATCGATGATTGGGTAGGCGACGAGTTGTCCTGGGCCGTGGTAGGTGACATCGCCGCCGCGGTCTGTTTGGTGGAGTTGTACGCCGGCGTTTTTGAGTTGTGATTCGGTGGCGATGACATGTCCGGGGGCGTCTGGTCGGCGGGTGACGGTGATGATTGGGGGGTGTTCGATCATCAGGACGCGTCCGAGTTCGGCGGCTTGGGTCTTCCGGGCATCGAGGATTTGGGTGTGGTGGTGCTGTTGGAGTTCGTAGGCGGGCTCGTAGGGGAGGCGTTGGAGGGGGATGTGGGCGAGGGGGCGCATGGGTGATGGTAGGTTGGGAGTGGGAGAAGAGGAGAGAAGACCCCCTCCGTCATGCTTTGCATGACACCTCCCCCGGAGGCCGGGGGGGAGGAGAGGTAAGAGGAAGACACTGCTTGTCGGGGACGGTCAAGCAGTGGCACCCGGACCTATAGTTGGTGTATGAGCAAAGTACATGCGTCGGCGATTATTGGGGATGATGTTCAACTCGGTGAAGGGGTTGAGATTGGGCCGTTTTGTATCCTTACTGGGAAGGTGACGCTTGGGGATGGGGTGAAGCTGATTTCGAGTGTTTCGATTCAGGGGCCGGTGGAGATTGGTGCGGGGACGATTTTGTATCCGAGCTCGGCGATTGGGTTTGAGCCTCAGGATTATAAGTTYGCGCCMGGRACACCGACSGCKGGTGTGGTGRTCGGGTCTGATTCGATCATCCGCGARCATGTGACKGTKCAYGCKGCRAGCAATGACCATACGCCKACGAARATTGGTAGCCGRGTGATGATGATGGTGTACAGCCATGCCGGGCAYGATGTGACGGTKGGCGATGATGTGATCATGGTGAACGCGACGCATYTKGCGGGGCATTCGGTKGTKGAGGATCGKGTGATTATGGCKGCCGGKTCGATGCTGCATCAGTTYGGTCGGATTGGTCGTCAGGCGATGACGAGCGGGTGTACGGTGTTGACGGGTGAYTTGCCGCCGTTYTGTTTGGCRGCTGGGCGRAAYARGATTGTSGGTTTGAAYCTKGTCGGCATGCGTCGATCGGGGATGAGCAGCGAAGAGATYAAYGCGGTGCGGTATGCGTAYAAGACGGTGCTGCGGAAGAAYCCGCCGATGCCWGTGATGAAACAGATGCTCGCTGAGCTTGGCTCGCGTTCGGCTGCGGTGCAGTTGATTGCCGATTTTATTGATATCGCGAAGCGTCCGATTGTGCCTGTCGGCGGTCGGAGAGTTTCATGAGTTTGGGATTTGCTCAAGCGGTTGAAGGTGCAGCGGGTGCGTTGTGTGTGTTGGCATCTGGCTCGAAAGGGAACTGTGCGGTATTGGTTGTGCCTCGGACGGCGACGACAGCGCGCCGGGTGATTTTGTTTGATGCAGGGTTGAGCCCGAGTCGAACCAATGGATTGTTGCACGCGCGTGGGATTCGGAGCGACGAGGTTGATGAGATTGTGTTTACGCATCTTGATTCGGATCATTGTCATAGCGGGTGGGTCAATGCGATCCGTCCTGGCTCGGTGACGGGTGCTTGGCGGGCGACGCTGCGGATACATCGGATGCATATGGGGCGAGCCGAGCGGATGGGGTTGTTGTATTCGAAGACGGCGCCGTTCGATGAGGCGTTTGAGGCTGCGCCTGGCGTGCGGATCGAATCGGTGATGTTGTCACACGATGATCTTGGTGTGGCGGTGTTTCGGTGCGAGATCAACTTGCCGGATCGAGATAGTGCGTCGTTTGGGTATGCAACGGATCTGGGGCATGTGACCAACGAGATGGTGGATCATCTGCGCGGGGTCGATGTGCTGGCGATTGAGTCGAATTATTGTCCGGTGATGCAGGCGAACTCTGGTCGTCCGGCGTTTTTGCAGAAGCGGATTATGGGCGGTGCGGGGCATCTGAGTAATGAAGAGTCTGCAGCAGCGGTGGGGCGGATTGCGCCTCGCGAGCATGTGGTGCTTTTGCATTTGTCGCAGCAGTGCAATGAGCCTGCGATTGCGATGGGGAATCATCAGCGGTTTATAGATGAAGATGCTGGTCGGCGTTGTGTGATCTCGTTGCAGAATGAGCCTACGGGTTGGATCCCGATTCGGGGCGATGGGCAGGATCGAGCACCGAAGGTTCATGTGAAACAGAAGCAGGGCGGGTTGTTCAATGCGACGGGTGCGCGTGGATGATGGCGCCGATCGATGGACCAAGCCGAGAGATTGAAACCAAGCCGACGGCGGGTGGGCAATCGTTTCCGCAGTCGCGTCCGATGTCTTGGGGCGAGCGGGTCGAGCAGCGAGAGCAACGCGATCGCGCGGGCAGGTTCGCATGGATCGCTCGCATTTTTACGAATACATATGCAAAGTTTGGGCGGTTTGCGCGATCGGTGGGGATGACTCGGCGACGGATTGAAGTCGCGGGTGTGGTGTATCGCGAGATGAACAACACGAGTCTGCGTCGGGCGATGTCKTCNACSGGSTCWGGGSTCAAGGAATAYSAKGTYCGGTTTCCTGYKMTGGGCAGTTCRATGGCGAGYCSGCAGTATCCGATGCGYGAGTCGATGGAKATYCGGTATACGCGGACGCGGATGTTTGGGGATTTGGGTCATGAGCCTCGGGTTGGTTTTTTGGATCAGGTGAAGGATCACATCAAGCCTGGGGATCGTGTGCTTGAGTTGGGTTGTGGGACTGGTTCTGCGAGCGGTTTGCTTGCGGGGTTGGTGGGGCCTTCGGGTGGTGTGGTGGCGATCAATCGTGATGGCGAATCGATTCGGTATGCGCGTCAACGACATCGCCATGATCATTTGGCGTTTGAGCTTGGATGGCTTGAGACGCTTGAGGGCGAGCTTGACCAGGCGTTTGATGCGGTGATTGTGGTTGATCTGTTCCGCGATGCGCCCGATGATCCGAGCAAGAGCCGAGCGATTGCGGATATCTGGAGGCTCGTCAAGCGTGGGGGGATGGTGACGSTTGTTTGCTCGAATCGGACGCAGTTGAGTTCAATGACGGATCGGCTTGAGGCGTTGGGGGTTGAATCGCTCGGTGTGCTTGAGGTTGATGAGGGGTTTGGTTGGGGCGGGGCTGTTGGTGTGAAGAAGGCAGTCGGCGGATGAGCGTTGGATATTTAGAGAATGGCGTCTCCCGATATCTGGGGGGCTGTCTATCCAGACCCACCCTGCTTTTTCGCTCAGTAGATGCGATTCTTTGTCCAAACGGTGCGCCCAATCGCCCTGTCGAGGCTAGGGTTTTCCGTTGAGCGACGAGAGGCGCATAGAATGCGCATATAACCTGAAAAACCCAGCAAATAAGGGTTGAGCCGGGGGTGTCGGTTCGCCGATACCAACCACACAAGCAGCGTTTCGTGAGAACGAGGCTGGACACTTTGTCCGAATATTTTGAGAGGCCATACGCGTTATGACAGACAACTCACCAAATAACCAACCCGCTCCAATGAACACATCAGACGCTGGCGATTCGTCATCGGGCGATGCCGGTTCAATCGGAGGCGGTTCAGGATCCTCAGCTGGCGGCACAGGGTTCAAGRGACGCAAGATTACGACATGCTCGTTCTGTGGCAAGACCTCTCGCGAGGTCGGCCCGATGGTCGAAGGGCCGGGCGAGGTCTACATCTGTTCAAACTGTGTAGAGCTTTGCCAGAATATCTTCCGCCAAGAACGCAAACGCGTCTCGGGCGTTTCTGCTTCACTTTCCGAAATCCCAACTCCACGCGAGATCGTGGAGTTCATGGCTCAGTATGTTATTGGGCAGGAACTTGCTAAGCGTTCGCTCGCTGTGGCGGTCCATAATCACTACAAGCGTTTGCTTCATTCAGAATCAGAATCCGCGAGCGATATCGAACTCGACAAATCGAACATTCTCCTGATCGGTCCAACCGGTTCAGGTAAGACATTGCTCGCCAAGACGATGGCTCGCATGCTCAAGGTGCCGTTTGCGATTGGTGATGCGACCACGCTTACCGAAGCGGGTTATGTTGGCGAAGATGTCGAGAACTTGCTTTTGAAGTTGTTGCAAGCTGCCGACTTTGATGTCGAAGCTGCTCAGCGTGGGATTATCTATATTGATGAGCTCGATAAGGTCGGCAAGTCCTCGGGCAATGTTTCGATCACGCGCGATGTCTCGGGCGAAGGCGTTCAGCAGTCGTTGCTCAAGATGCTCGAAGGCACGATTGCCAATGTGCCGCCTCAGGGCGGGCGTAAGCATCCTGAACAGCAGTACATCCAGTTTGATACAACCAATATTCTGTTTATTGTTGGTGGTACCTTTGTTGGTCTCGACGAGATTGTGCGTCGTCGCTTGGGTCAAACCAAGATTGGCTTTGGTGCGGATTCAGGAAGCGACACCCAGCGTAAGCACTTTATTGATGCGAACGCTGAGCGTGAATGGCTTCAGTCACAGATCACTGCTCAAGATGTCGTCGAATATGGTCTTATTCCCGAGCTCGTTGGTCGTCTTCCAGTGATTACGCCTTTGATGCCATTGGCCAATGATGCGTTGATTCAGATTCTGACTGAGCCTAAGAACGCGTTGATTCGTCAGTATCAGCACCTCTTTAGCCTCGAAAACGCCACCCTCACCTTCACCACCGACGCTTTGGAACTTCTCGCCAAGCGAGCATCCAAACGAGACACCGGTGCTCGTGCATTGCGTGCGGTGCTTGAAGAGGTGATGATGGATCACATGTACGATCTGCCAGATCAGAACAATGAAGGCGTTGAATATATTGTGAATGCTGCGGCCATTGAGAATAAGGTTCAGCTGATCGACCTTCGTGTTGCTCAAGCGAACACTGCCTAAAACTGAACTCAATAATCCAACACCCCAAAGGCCCTCGGCACCCCGAGGGCCTTTTTTTATATTCACGCTTCGATATTTCCAACGAGATCACATGCTAAAAAATTTTCCATCCCCCCCCATTTTATGTGCAATGAATAAAGTGGATCATTCTGAAGTTATCACTATCAAGAGCAGCCCAAATGCTCTATTCTGAGATCTAGGCACTCGTTGCTGATTATGAAACAGAATGTTTGATGAGATAATAAGGAACTATGGCCATGTTGATACTGAACTGCCGACGATTTATAATCCCTGTCATTGGCTTGGCTGCCTTTGGGGTCTTGCCTGCTGGGGGGCAGACGATCAATGAGGATCGCAAACTCTTCGCCTCCGATGCTGGGCGGAGTGATTTCTATGGCAACTCCATCGCGATCGACAACGGCGTCATCGCTGTGGGGGCGTTTAAGGATCGGCATATCGATATTGTTTCTTCTGGTTCGGTGTATCTCTATGACGCATCTACCGGGGAGGAGCTTATGAAGTTCTTCCCGAACGACTCAGGGTTTGGCGGGTTCGGTAGTTCCATCGCCATGGACAATGGTATCGCTGCTATAGGGACGGAGGGCGATATGGTAAATGGCTTTCAATCCGGTTCGGCGTATCTCTTTGATGTCGCTACCGGTACGCAGCTTTTTAAGCTCGTCCCTAGCGATGGAAATGAGCGTGCTCATTTTGGAAGATCCATTGCCATCAACAACGGTGTCGTTGTTATTGGAGCGGATCAAGACGATGACAACGGGTTTTTCTCAGGCTCGGCTTATCTTTTTGATATGGCTACTGGTGCGGAGCTTTTCAAGCTTCTYCCAAGTGATGGGGCGGCTGATGATCGGTTTGGATACGCTGTTGCCATTGAGAACGGGATTGTTGCGGTTGGTGCTTTTGGAAATGACGACAATGGTTCGAGTACGGGCTCGGTGTATTTGTTTGATGTTTCCACTGGTGAAGAGCTGATGAAAATTCTCCCCGGCGATGGTGTGTCGGGTGGTGCGTTCGGGTTCTCTATGGACATTGATAATGGCATCATCGSAAWWGNKKGYGYMGRYMANRMRAYKAKAWYKGSYMGKTTTCTGGTTCGGCGTATCTGTTTGATGTTTCTACCGGCGAGCAGCTTTTTAAACTTATCCCAAGCGATAACGCGGCGCGTGATCGGTTTAGCTGGTCAATTGCGATCGACAATGGGGTCGTTGCTTTAGGAGCGCCTTTCGACGATGATAATGGTAATGGTTCTGGTTCCATCTATCTCTTTGATGCCTCCACAGGCGTGGAGATTGACAAGATAGTCGCTGTCGAGAAGACGAGATTAGATCAGTTTGGTTCTTCCATTGCCCTCGACAACGGTGTCGTCGCGGCGGGGGCTCCGCTTGATGAAGACAATGGCTTTAACTCTGGCTCGGCGTATATCTTCGATGCAACCAATGGTGTTCAGGTCGCAAAGCTCCTCCCGAATGACGGAGGATTGGGTGACGAGTTTGGGTCAGTTCTTGGTATGGATAGTGGGCTCATCGCTATTGGGGTTCCCTTTGACAATGACAACGGCAGCGACTCTGGATCGGCGTATATCTTTGACGCGTCGAATGGTGCAGAGCTTTTTAAACTTCTCCCCAGCGACGGAGCAGTGGACGATCTCTTTGGCTCCACCATCGCGATCGACAACGATATTGTCGCAGTCGGATCGCCGAGCGACAACGACAACGGCCACGCCTCTGGCTCGGCGTATATCTTTGATGCGCAAACCGGCATTCAAATCGTCAAACTTCTCCCAAGCGACGGATCGCAGTTAAAACAGTTCGGCAAATCTATCGCCATCGACAACGGCATCGTCGCGATAGGAGATTTCAGCAACGACAACGGCATGAACTCTGGTTCGGTGTATTTATTCGATGCCGTCACCGGGGCTCAACTCTTCAAACTCATCTCCGAGGATGGAGCAAGCAATGACAACTTCGGAGGGGCCATCGCTATAGACAATGGCATCGTCGCCATTGGGACTCCTTGGGATGACGACAACGGCACGGACTCTGGCTCGGTCTATCTCTTTGATGTCTCAACCGGCGTGGAGTTGGCGAAGCTTCTCCCGAGTGACGGAGCTGCGAATGACTGGCTCGGATTTTCTATCGCTATCGACAATGGCGTCGTCGCTGTTGGGGCATACAAAGACGATGACAACGGGCAGGACTCTGGTTCAGTGTATCTTTTCGATGCCTCTACGGGTTTGGAGCTTTTTAAGCTTCTCCCCGAAGACGGAACTGCGGGCGACTTGTTCGGTTGGTCCATCGACATGGACAATGGGGTTGTCGCTGTGGGGGCATTGGGGGGCGTTGACAACGATTCTGATTCCGCGTATCTCTTTGATGCATCCACCGGCGAGCAGCTTTTTAAGCTTCGCTTGCGTGATGGGGTGGCAAACGACCTTTTCGGGCAATCTATTGCAATCGAGAACATGAGCATTGCCGTTGGGGCAAATCGAGATAACTATAATGGTATCGATTCTGGTTCGGTTTATCTCTTTGATTCCACTCCGGCTCAGGTTTGCATCGCGGATTTCACTGGCGATGGCGTATACGATTTTCACGATATCAGTGTTTTCTTGAGTTTATTTGCTGGCGGAGATCTAGGGGCAGATTTGACGGGTGACGGCATACTCAACTTCTTCGATATCAGCGCATTCCTCCAAGCGTTTGCTCAGGGATGTCCATAAGGGCTTGAGTGAGTTGTGGTCAGTTCGATCAGTTGATCGGGGTGGCGACTTGGGCGATGATGTTGCCGACCTTGACGCGGGCGAGCGAATAGATTCGGACTGGGGTGTCGTAGATTTCGCGTATTGATCGTGGATCGATCGAGATAAGGTGCATCATCGCGTCGGTGTTTATATCTCGATCAGCGGAGGGGGCTGCGAGTTCTGGCTCGGCGCGGATGAGGAGTCCGAGGTTGTTGCGGGCCCAAGCTTGAGCAGCCAAGAGCCGATTCATGGCATCGTWGGAATCTGCATCGCTTACGATGAGGTGCAATCGACCCTTTGAATCGAGTGCTAAATCGACACCCGGAGCCTTGGGGCATCGTGCTTCGATTGGGTTGAGTCCGGGGATGAGGGCACACAAGCCGTCACGCATTGTTGGCGCGTCTTCTTCGCAGGTGTCGGAGTTGTCAGAAGAGTTATCGTTTTGCTCATTGGCTGGCGATGTAGTGTCTGGAGCGGAGCTTTGTGGTTTGAGTTCGGGGAACTTCACCTTGACCGGTTTCATCTCGATGGTCGAAGCTGCGGTTGGTTCTGGTAATTGGGTTTCGGTTTCGAGTTCGGTTTCGATCTCTGGTGATGCGATCGAAAGAGGTGCAGGCTCGGAGTTGTCCGCTGCGGCCAAGACCAATGCGTCGAGGATGTGCGATGCGGGATGCGAGATTGAATCTCGATAGAGATTGGTTGTTCCGGTCGCGTCGATTCGGCCCGAGCCGATTATGATTTCGATCGGGCGTTGGAGGAAAGTTTCGACCGCGTTGCCCAGCTTGGTGCATGCGTCCATTGCCATCTCGCGTCCGGCACCCATTACTGCTACGCGAAGGGTGGGGCCTTCGCCTTCGATGTATCGCTCGCCGAGCGTTGCGTCGAGCGTTTTGATGAGACGATAGGATGCGACGACGGCAGCTTCGTCGGCTCCGGTCAAGATCGTAATTTCTTCGATCTCTGGGCGATCGAGCAGTTCGGGTTCGCTTGCTTCATCGACG
The DNA here is from genome assembly GCA_002401225.1 of bacterium. Classification (GTDB taxonomy): domain Bacteria; phylum Planctomycetota; class Phycisphaerae; order Phycisphaerales; family UBA1924; genus UBA1924. The sequence goes on along the minus strand of NVSM01000043.1, from coordinate 7,014 downwards.
CGCATGATGACTCGGTCGGCGAGCTTTGAAACCGCGACAAGTGCGTCGTCGATATCGGTGAAGGTGCGTACTGAGATCGATTGGCCATCGGTGATGAGATCGACAGAAGTCGAGCCTGAAGCAGCCCGGACCAAGGCGACTGTTTCGCAAAGTTCTTTGGCTTGGTTGCAGGCGTATTGACGGGCCCAGAGCGTGGCTCTGACGGGGAGATGTCCAAGCACGACAACCTCAACGGTTGGATCGGGCATGGGGATGAACTCGATCTCGCCTGCATCGAGTTGCTGTCCGATTGAATCCTCGTTGTGTAGTTCTTCGCCCATCAACTCTGCGAGGAGTTCCGCCGCTTGTGCGTCGGTCGCGGCGAGGGTTTCGAGGATATGAAGCCCCGCGCCGGGGATCTCGAATGGCTCGTGTGCTGGATCTTGAGCGTAGTGTTCGTGGTGGATGTCTTGGTCGGGGGTAGAGGTCCCAAGCTCGGCGTCGTCCTCATGGCGGGTGAGCTGCAAGACTGGCGTGTGTGTGTCGTGGGTTGGAAGCTCTTCTTGTTCGGTGGCTTCAACAGCGATCTCGTCGTTTGATTCGTCGTCGGAGAAAATCGGTTCTGGGGCGTAGCCGCCATCGCCGAGGAAGAGATCTGCGAGGGCGTCATATTCGGCATGGTCGATCGAGGCGAGCCCTAGGCGATCGGGGCGATCTTGTCCTGGGTTCTTTGGTCCTGGGTTTTCTAGACCTGGGTTCTCTGGGCTGTTCTTATCCATCTCGAGCTCCGCTCACCAAAGAGAGGGATCCTTCCCTCAGGCAAATTAACATACTCCACTCCGCTGACCAACAGTATAGTGCTTTAAGGGTTGGCGGGCATGTTCAGCACCCGCCCATTGCTATTAATCGATCCGAATCGTGTTGTTTCGTCCACCAAGCCCGTTGTCGGTGCGATCTGGGTTGTATGGGTCGAGGCACCATTGTCCATCGATGACGAGTTTGTATGAGTAGACGCCTTTGGGGAGCTCGACATGTTTTTCATGGACACCGAGCGCGTCGTTTGAGGTCATTGAAGTCTGCTGGGGTTTCCAGTTGTTGAAATCGCCTGCGATCTCGATCTTGCGTCCGATTGATAACGGCTGAACAAACAGGATTCCCTTTGAACTTCGACGAATCCCGAAGAGATGTTTTACCTTGGTGATATTCACCGCGGGTTTGCTCGGAGTGACGACTCGGCTATCGACCAGTTCGATCGCGACTGGGCGATGGGGCATCATTGATCGCTTGAGCATGACCGGCTTTGATTTGACAGCAGTTGCTGATTGGGCTGCCGGTTGTGTGCTGGTCCTGGCTGCGACAGCCTGTGCTTGCTGCATTGACCGGGCACGCATGGCGAGCTCTTGGGCTCGTGACAATGGCGAGCCCTTATTGCTGCTCGCGATCTCGATGGCTGCCGATGCCAAGGTCTTGACGGGCTTGGGTAAGCCGCTTGATAGGGCATCGGTTTCTTCGTTTGGTTCGGGGCGTTCGATGTTTGCATGCTCGATCAGCCATTCGCATACCGAACGGTAATCTTCGGCACCCATTGAATCTGGTGCATATTCATCAATCGGTTGGCCGAACGATGCTGCTTCTTTGAGCGCGTGGTCATAGCGAACGACGACGGGGATCATCCCTGCGCCGAACCGATCCCGGAGATCGTCGAGCAAGTCTCGCGCCAGAGGCTGATTCGGATCGTGCATTGTGGCCATCAATCTTGGATGGGTTCGCATGCCGATTCGTCGAGCGATTGAGCGAGCGGTTTGCACCTGCTTGGCTGCGCCACGCAGCGAGAAGAAGCTTGTTTCGACGGGGATGATGACTTCGCGTCCCGCAGCGATCGCGTTGTAGGACAGCAACCCGATGGAAGGCGGGCAATCGATAATGCACACATCGTACCGCTCGGGTTTTTTTCCGGGTTCGAACATTTCGTCCGAACCATTTTCGTTTTGTGTGCTTTGAGCAGGCTTGGCGGGTGTATCTATCTTGGAGAGTCTTGCGAGGACTGATCGCAGGCGGAGGGCTTTGTCTTTTTGATCGGCGAGTCCGCCTTGGGCTGCTTCGATCCCTGCGAGCTTCATGCGCGATGGGAGCAGGTCGAGGTTGCGCGACACATGCCAGACCAATCGTTCGTGGTTGAGTTCTTGATCAACCGGCGCACGGAGGGCATCGCTTACATCAAGATCGAGTCGATCTTCGGGTATTCCGAGCCCAGCTGCGCAATGCGATTGGGGGTCGAGATCGACCAAGAGTGTTCGGCATCCCGACTTGGCGAATGCCGAAGCGAGGTTGATTGCAGAGGTGGTTTTGCCACATCCGCCCTTCTGATTGATGACCGTAAATACTCGCACAGCGTACATGCTCCTGACACGGGCTCGGCATCATGCACAAGAGCCTGTGGCTAACGGTTTTATCGGAGCCTGCTTGCTGTTCTCTACAATGTTGTTGCCATTGAACCCTGCCTATTCCCACGAACGAGGGATTTTACCCATGTGTAATTTGGAGGCTTTGGGGCGACTCAGGCTCGGATCGAATCGATTCCAGCTTCGATCGCACTGGTTTTGGGCGAATCTACAATCGTGCATTCTCCCCGTCCGATCGGCAAAATCACGCGAAGCGAGCCGCCAGCGGTCTTCTTGTCTCGCATCATTCGTTCAAGAATCTCGCCCGTTTGAGGCAAATCTGCCACCCGGGTGGGCAAGCCGATGGTTTGGAGAATATTTTCGAGTTCTTGCACGATCGAAGCATCACATCGCCCGGCAGCAACGCTGCTATGGCAGGCTGCGACCATGCCGAGTGCCACCGCTTCGCCATGATGCAAGGGAGCGAGATCTGGATTATTCACATCTGGGCTCAGCCCGGCGAGGGTCTCGATCGCGTGTCCGAAGGTGTGTCCAAAGTTGAGCAGCATTCGCCCGCCGGCTTTGGCATCGGTGGATTCGTGCTCGTCGCCCATGATGACGGTTGCTTTGAGTGCAACATTGCGAGCGACGAGTTCTTCCATGATCGGGCTATCGAATGATTGAATCCCATCAAGGTGAGCAATCATCCAATCCATTAACCCCTCGTGTCCGTTTCCAATCGTTGAGCAAATCATCCCATGCTTGACGCACTCGGCCAACCCCGCCCGTCGATACCGTGCATCGAGCGAACCGAGTACATTCATATCTGCGATGACTCGGCTTGGCTGATGGAACGCACCGACCAAGTTCTTATAGATTGTTGGTTCGTCAGAGGCATTCGGGACGACGAGGTTGAAACCTGTCTTGCCTCCGACAGATGCATCGACCATCGCTAAGAGCGTGGTCGGGCATTGAATCACAGGCACGCCTCGTTGATAGCTTGCAGCCACAAAGCCTGCAAGATCTCCGACGACGCCGCCGCCGAGGGCAATTACTGGATCTACGCGTGTGTGCCCTGTTGCTGCGATATCGAGAAGCAAACGATGGTAAGTCTCGATTGATTTGATTTTTTCGCTTGGGGTGATGTGCGCGATGCACACAGCAAACCCCTGCGATTCAAGCTCTTTTTGAAGCGAAACGGAGAAATGCGTTGGCACACCAGTATCAACAACCACAAAAACGCGAGAGGCTTTGGTTCCGCCGATCGCACGGGCAGCTTGTGCGACGCTGCTCAATGTGCCCGTGCCAATCTGAACCTGATACGCTCGTCCGGGTAGATTGACATCAATCGTGGGCATGCTCACTCGCCTTCGTTGATCTGGTCGCCCGATTCATCGAGCCTGCGGATCACGGTGTGTCCTGGCATCGAAGACCGCGTCCGCGTGCGATCGGATGTTGGAACTTCTACACGATCGCACATGTACCACAAGCCTTCGAGGTCGTAGTGTGCGCGTGCGTTTGGTTCGAAAAGATGGACCACTACATCGACAAAGTCGGCGAGCAACCAGGTTGCGCTGTCGTCTTCGGTGATATGGAACACGCTGGTGCCACATTCCTCCGCGAGCTCTTCGAGTGACCCGAGGGCACCGCGCATCTGGCGGGCGGATGTGCCCGATCCGATGAYAAGAAACCCAGTCAAAGGGGAGCGTCCGTCCACTTCAAGCACCACCACATCAGTGCATTTGTCATCAGTCAATGACTGGGCTGCTTGGATGGCGAACTTGCGTGCATCTTCSACATTGAGGATCTGTGCGCCCTCAGACATCGTGGCTCCTGCCAATGGCTGATCGCTAGATTGCTCGTTCGATTCGGGCGTATTTGTTTGGTCGTTGGTATTCATTGCCCAATCGTAGCTCCCAACAGGGAGATTATGTTGGTTCTTGCTCGTTTTCGTCGCGCATCCTCTGGGCGGCTTTATCGATGATGGTTCTTCGGGTGGCCTCGAACTCTTCTTTGGTGATTTGGCCGGTGCGTCTCATCTCGTCGAGGTGTTCGAGGAGCCCGCCTCCGTGCGGGTTGATGTCGTTGTTTTGGAAGAGGCTTCTGCGGAGTGCGAAGATAATGATCGCGCCCGCTGCGATCATGATGAGCAAGAGTGCAAAGTAGAACCAGATCTTCGGATCGAGGACAGATTGGGCGAGGGTGAGCATGGGGTGATGATATCACCAATTGGGTGGTGATGTCGGCTTATGGGCAACCGGCGGCGAAGGCTTGGAGGAAGGCGGAGATATCGAAGAAGTTAAAAAGGCCGTCGTTGGTGAAGTCGGCAATGGGGTCGTTTTCGCCGAAAGCTTGGAGGAAGGCAGAGATGTCGAAGAAGTTGAGGACGCCGTCGGCGTTGAGGTCCACAAGGCAATCAGTTTGAGGTATTGTAAACAGGTACGCTGCGCCCGAATGAGAATTGCCGGCCTCGTCATCGCGATGAGCACCTGCCGCAATAATGCCGTTGCTGATTGCAACCGAGACGCCGAAGTAATCTTGTTGGGCATTGTCGCTTGGGAGGACCTTTGCGATTTGTGAGCTGGTGGATACATCAAAGAGGTATGCCGCGCCGGAGTCGAGGCCGTTGGCGTCGTTCCAAATGGCTCCCACGGCGAGGACACCGTTTTCGATTGCTACCGAGATACCGAACTCGTCGGCTGCAGCATTATCCTCGGGGATGAATTTGGTCATTTGCGTACCGGTTGCAAGGTCAAAGAGATATGCTGCGCCTGAAGCGAAGCCGTTGGTTGTGTCTTGAAAGGCACCTATGGCAGCTACTCCGTTGTCGATTGAAACGGAGTTTCCGAACTGCTGAAAAGCTGACGCATCATTTGGGGTTAGCTTTGCGGTTTGGAGTCCGGTTGAAACATCGAATAGATATGTCGATCCTGAACTGTTGCCGTTATCATCATCGCCGACTGCTCCAACTGCAACCACTCCGTTACTTATCGCGACTGAGGTTCCAAAGAGATCGAGTTCTTCTCCATCGTCTGCAATGAGTTTCATAATTTGCGTGCCTGTGGACACATCGAATAGATACACGGCTCCGGCAAAGGGGCCATTCTCGTCATCATGACGAGCCCCGACTGCCACGATGCCATTATCCATTGCGATTGACCATCCAAACTCTCTACCGGGCTGGATGTTTGAAGGGAGCAGTTTGGCAAGTTGGACACCTGTTGTTGCATCGAAGAGATACGCCGAACCAGAGTTTTCGATGTCGTCATCATTGTCTTGATATGCACCAACTGCGATGATGCCGGTGTCAATGGCGACACTCCATCCGAACCTGTCGCCGGGGAGTCTATCTGCGGGGATTATTTTTACGATTTGATTTCCGGTTGTTGTATTGAATACATATGCAGCACCGGCCATGAACTGATGGGTGCTGTCCGAAATGGTTCCAATGGCAACAAGGTCGTCGTCGATGGCGATCGACCAGCCGAACTCTCCATTGGTAGTCGCATCCGTTGGCAAGAGTTTAAAGTCTTCGTTGATCACTTGGCTTAAAGCGGGCGAAGCGAAGGCGAATGCTACTGCGATTGCGGCGAGGATTGGTCGTGGGGTGTGCATAGTGATGGCCTTGAGTGTGTTTGATGTTGTTCTCACTGCTGACTCTACCATGATGTATAATTGTTCTCAAGCAAAATGTAGAGAGAAAAAAGGACTCAAAGGTGTCTTTGTTTATGGGGTGCTTTCACAGCATCACCCAGCCTAGGCAGGTGCCAATTCGAGTCATTGAATTAAAATGTGAGAGACAGGGCTAGAACGATCCCGAGGCGATTTCTTCGCGTAGGGGCATCAAGAGGTTTGGGAGGGCATATTCGTCTACTAGGTTTTGGCCTCGTTCGATCATTTCGTCGAGCTTGGGGCGGAGTTCGTCGAGGTTGGTGACTGGATCGTACTTACGCAAGGTGAGGTAGACCGAGATTGGTTCGGTGTTGGGTTCGGCGTTTTTCTTGCCCTTGGACCGGGTTTTGACTTCGAAGTGGACTTCGAGTCCATCGTCATCGACGAGCTTCATGCCCATTGAAGGCTGGCAGTCGAGGACTTGGATTCCTTCGCCGATGGAATCGGTATCAAGCAGGGCAGCCATAGGCGAGCCTGCGAAGAGTGCWTTGGCGGCGATTGCATCGTGATTACCAGGTGCAGCGAGGTCGAAGCCGTAGAGGAGTTCGATGTATTCGATGTCGAGTGGGGAGATAGAGAGGAAGTACGGGGAGATCTCGACAGCTGTGCGATGGATGGAGTACATGTCGTCGACGGTGTTGGGATTGACTACGCCTGAACGGACCGATGCGCTGCGGATCGCGATCCAGCGGTGGGGGGTGGCGTTGGGTGCGGACTCAAGAGCGAGTTCGTCTTTGTATCGGCGGAAGGCGTTCATCGCGGGGTAGGTTCGGCGGGTGCGTTCGAAGAGTTCGAGGACTGGCTCGCGGTTGGTGGGTAACTCCATGCGGACATTGAGCTTGGTGTTGATGTAGAAATCTGAGCAGAGGGCGCGGTAGGTGCTTGTGTCGAGAGGTGGGTACGGTAGGCTATGTGGCGATCATCGACGCCACATTTCTCAAGTCATCGCAGCGTGATCAGTTTAAAGAGTTGGCGCAGTCTA
>NVSM01000042.1 GCA_002401225.1 bacterium | reverse complement strand
CGGTGGATCGGTGTGGGTTGCCGGGGGTGGTGGCTTTCACGCCTGCTCAGCGGTCTGATGCGGGGTTTATTGCTGAGGAAAAAGCCCGTGAAGTGATTGCTCAACAAGAAGAATCACCGGATGATCGATTTCGACTCGAGGTCATGCTGAACGATCTCGCGGGATATCTCGGTGTCTCGATGGAATTAAATAGCTGTATGAAGATTTCTAAATATTGCAGCAAGGTGCTCAGTTTTTTGCATGAGACCGGGTTGCGGATTCCGCCTAATCAACGGATGGAAAAGAATCGTCCGGGTATAAAAGTGCCGATCGCTTCGGGGGTGGATCAACGGGTTCCGTTTGCAAAAGAGCTCTCTGAAATGGATGGGTATCGGAATGATGACCCGGCGGTCATTCGAGTAACCGAGAGGTTCCAGCGGGTGATTAAATCTGAAATCGATAAAGTCCAGGAAGAGATGGCTGAGCCACCGATGACGCTGATTGAGGCGCCGGGGGCGTGTTCGTACACGCCGCCGTTTCGGGGGTGCCCGCATGCGGGGTGGCTTGTGGGCCAGGTGTTGCCGGCGTTGATCTCGCGGGGGTATGGTGAGCTGGCGGCGGGGCGGATCAACAAAGAACATGGCTTTGAGAATCCGCCGAGCGTTGAGGTGCAACGGGCGGCGGATCGTGAAGTGATTCAACGGGCGATCTCGATCGCGGATATGACGATAGAGATGCTGGGGGAAGAAGAGAAGACATGGCTTGCCGGGGACGGTCAAACCATGGCACCCAGAAAAGAGCAAGAGCCGGGTAAAGCCCGCTCTGCGGGGGGTGTGTCTTGATTGAGCATCCTTTGGAGCTTGTGTTGGCGTTGTTGATTGGGCATGCGTTTGCGGATTATCCGTTGCAGGGTGATTTTATTGCTCGGTTTAAAAGCTATCGAGAGAAGTTTGATGGCCCCGCTGGGCCGGTGATGGTGTGGCCGTATGTGCTCAGTGCGCATGCATTGATCCATGCCGGGTTCGTGTGGGCGATCACCGGATCGGTGTGGCTGGGGGTTTGCGAGTTGGTTGCACATTGGATCATCGACCTGCTCAAATGCGGGGATTGGATTGATTTCCACGCGGACCAATGGATGCACATCGGGTGCAAGTTGTTGTGGGTGGTTGTGCTGATCGGGGGTGTGTCGTGAAGAGTGTTCGATCGATCAATGGGTTGGTGCCTTGGTTTGGGGGGAAGCGGGCGATGGCTTCGGTCATTGTTGATCAGCTGCTCTGGCGCGATGGAAAACCTTGGAAGCCGGGGTATTTTTGTGAGCCGTTCTTTGGGTCGGGTGCGGTGTCGTTTGCGATGCCCAAGCTCAATGCACACATCGTCAATGATCTGCATGCAGACTTGATCAACCTCGCATGCGTGCTCGCGTCGCTTCGCGGCGGTGAACTGATCGAACGGTGCGAACGCACACTCACCAGCGAGCAGGTGTACAAGCATGCGGTCAAACAGCTCGAATCACTCACCAAGCGGTGCAAGCCTCAGACGCCGGGGATGGGACTTCTCAACGAATCACACATGGAGTGGGCATGGGCGTTTGTCGTCGCGTCGTGGATGGGGCCCAATGGGCAGATCGGGATGGTCGATGCAGGGGTGCGGTTCGCCAAACGATATGGGCCCGGCGGGGGCGATCCGGCCACACGCATGCGATCGATCACCGCTTCGATGCCGGGGTTGATGGAACGACTCCGCCGGTTCACGATCCACAACGAGGACGCGATCGGGCTGCTCGAAAAAATCAACGACACGCATCGAACAGCCATCTATATCGATTCGCCGTATCTCGATGAGACACGCACCAGCGGGCGGTATCTCCACGACTTCAAGGACGCGGGCGGCGAGACGATGTTCGGTGAGCCCGACGACCATCAGCGGCTCGCGGATGTGCTGGGTCGCTTTGAGCATGCGAGGATCGTGGTGAGCTATGAGGATCACCCTCGGCTTGATGAGCTGTATCCGGGCTGGAACAAGATGGTGCTTGAACGGCATAAGAACACAGGCAACACCGCGTCGGCGAATAAATCGGTGCGCGAGGTGCTGCTTGTGAATGGCGATGTGTTTAAAAAAGATGAGGAGGTCGTTTGATGGACATGAAGAGTGCAGCGATTTTGGCGGCGGTGATGGCGATTAATGTGCCGACGAGGCCGGGCAATGTTGAGCGTGGTGATCTTGTGGATGAGTTTGGGTTTGAACTCCCGGCGGCTCGACGCGGGGAGCGGGCGTATGGGCGGATGACGAGTGATGAGTTTCATCGCGAGTATTCGGGCTCTTGGACGGGTGATGGGGTGGAACCGATCGGTGAGACGCGGCAACAGCGACGACGACGGGAGCGGGCACAGAAACGAAAATACGAACTGGAACAACGAAGCGGACGGCGGGAACGAAAGGTGGCGGATGATGAGTGATTCTTTATCAGACAGCCATGTGATCGGTCGGAAAGAGCATCGGTGCTATCTCTGCGAGTTGCCAATCGCCAAAGGCGAGCGACACCGCGTACATGTGGGCATTTTTGATGGGGAGTTCCATCGGTCGAGGTATCACGCCCAATGTGATCGTGTGCCAGACATCGATCACTGGGATTGCTCGGATTGGGAAGAAGATCAGTGCGGGCAGTTATTCAGAGAGCGACTCGAAGAGTTGCGAGCAGATGGAAAGCTAGAGGTGGCGAAATGAAATGTTTGTCGATTTGGCAGCCTTGGGCTTCGTTGATTGGGTGTGGGGTCAAGACGGTGGAGACACGGTCGTGGGCGCCGCCGGTGTCGGTCATTGGGACTCGCATCGGAATCCACGCGTCGCTTCGCAAACCATCGTCGATGGGGTTGACGCCGTATTTGATCGGGGCGATTGAACGGGTGTGCAGAAAACAAGAGCATGGCTTCGGGCGGCTTGGAGTCGACACGCTCGATGAGCTGCCGCGTGGATGTGTCATCGCTACAGCGGTGATCGATCAAGTATGGCAAGTGCAACGGATTCGTGGACCGATCGGCGGTGCGATCGCAAGAGGCAACTGTGATCAACGGATCGTTGAGCAACGGGTGGATCGGTTGGGTGATTTCTCGGTTGGAAAATGGTTGTGGTTTTTGCGCGATGTGCAGCTGCTTGATGAGCCGGTGATGGTTCGGGGGCAGCAGCGGTTATTTGAAGTGGAAATGCCAGCAATGGCGGAGGTGGTGTGATGGGTGGTAGAAATGTGGMGTTTGTGTTTCGGCCGATTGAGYKGTGGAATGGKCAGCARAGRACGCCGCGGCGGTCGCAGTTTAAGGTGACGCCGGGGCGGACTCAGGATGATCTTCGATACGAGCTCGCCAAGATCAATGTTCGCAGCTGCGTGCTTCAAGCGGATCTGTCTGAGTCTGATATTCGGATCGATGGGATGCCGCGAGCGAATGCTCGGTATCGATCGGCTCGGGTGATCCTCTCGTTCACGCATCCAAAGCAGGGCGAGATCTCGTTCCCGTGCGGGACTTATACGCATTTTTGGTGCAATGTGCGGGCGATCGTCAAGACACTCGAATCGCTCCGCGCCGTGGATCGGTATGGGGTGACGCAAAAGAGCGAGCAATACACCGGGTGGAAGGCTCTTCCGGCGGGCTCGGCGATTGTGCTCAATGCGTKYSRGWCRGYNGAKGRTSMRKSRAGRYRCYYSCKMGCGATTGCAAACTTTGAAACAACCGGATTCAGGGTTCGCCAGATGATTGAAAACGAAGATGAGTGCAAAAAGGTGTACGACGAGGCCGCCAAACGGGCACATCCTGATTGCGGGATCGGGAGTAATGCGTTGATGGCCAAGGTGAATGCGGCGCGAGCGATGATCCGTGGGTGTCGAAATCAGATCGGAGGCTCGGTATGAGTGAATCAAAGATTGAATGGACTGGGGAGACTTGGGAAGTGACGGCGGGGTGCTCGCGGGTCTCGGACGGGTGCGCTAACTGTTATGCCGAAACGCTCGTGGGGACACGCTTCGCCGGGATGGCGCGCAGACGACAACGCGATGGGGTGGCCAATGGATCGGTGATCGATGTGTCGCTCAAGGTCGTCAACGAGAAGACCGGAAAATGGAATGGGCATATCGAACTCTTGGTGATGAACCTTGAGCAACCGATCAAACGCAAGAAGCCGACGGTGTACTTTGTGAACTCGCGGTCTGATCTGTTCCACCCAGATGTACCGTTCGAATATATCGATCGGGTCTTCGCGGTGATGGCCCTCACGCCGCAGCATCGGTATCAAGTGCTCACCAAACGGCCCGAGCGGATGGCAATGTATTTCGTACGAGAAGAAAATATCAGGAAGGCGAGACAAGAACGCGATGATATGGGCTGTTGGCCGCTGTCCAATGTGTGGTTGGGGACGAGTGTGGAGAACCAGGCGGTGGCGGATGAGCGGGTGCCCCACTTGTTGGCGTGCCCGGTGAGTGAGGGGGCGGGGCGGTTTTTGAGTGTCGAGCCGTTGTTGGGGGAGGTGGATCTTGATGGCCACCTGAAATCATCAACCCGGATACACATGTGCGTGGATGTGCGGGGGGCGATTCGGAACAAATCGTTCGATGGTGTCACTCGCCCCGACGGCTCCGCGATGACTCGTTGTGAGGCGGAGGATGCGTTTTTTGATATTCTCGCCACGGGGGTAAAAGTGGTCCCAATGGGGTCATGTGACGACTTTGATGATCAGACGGGATGCCGCGGACACCGGACGCCGGGTATCGATTGGGTGATCGTTGGCGGGGAGTCAGGCAAGGATGCGCGGGCATGCAGGGTTGATTGGATTCGCTCGATCATCGAGCAATGCAAGGCGGCGAGCGTGCCGGTGTTTGTCAAGCAGCTCGGGAAGCATCCGCTCAAATCATTCAACGAAGAAGCATGCGAGGGGTACGCGCCGCGTCTGCATCTCAAAGACCACAAAGGTGCGGATATGAGTGAGTGGCCCGAAGATCTTCGGGTGCGGGAAGTGCCTGATGGATTGAAGATCGGAGGCGAAGAGAAGAAGAGAAGCCAAGCAAGAACAACGCAGAGGTCGCAAAGTTCACGCAGAGGTGCAGAGATTCAGAAAGGTGGTGGGTGATGGGGGTTTGGAAACTATTCGATGGCTTGGGTGGAACGATGTCTATTTTTGAAGATTTAGGGGATGGGCAAACTGGGATGTATGTGTGTAGCTTTGAAAAGGTGGTGGATGATTTTAAAGGAAAGCAGGATGAGTTTATTGATTTGATCTTAAACGCACCCGACATTATCGAGCAGCTCACTAAAGAGCGAGACGGGTATCGAGTTGAGCTGCGATCCCAACTCGCTGCCAAGGCTGCGGAGTGCGAGCGGTTGAAGATTGGGGATGAAGAGAAGACCACAGGCGAGACGCCTGTGCCACCGAAGAAATAAGAACATGGATCGTTTGATCGTTTGATTGGTTGATGAACACAAACAGCCCTGATGGGGTGAGGTGCATGGATGAGCACGAAGAATAAGAATAAGAAGAAGAAAAGACCCCCTCCGTCGGCTGCGCCGACACCTCCCCCGGAGGCCCGGGGGAGGCGAAAGAGTAGAGCACCCAAAAAAGGGGGCGATGGTGGACGAGTCGCGCCGGTGGTGCGGGGGCGGCATTGGAATGATAATGGGATGGTGGTGCTGACCGGACTCTCGATCGGGTCGGGTGGTGGGTCGGGTGGTCGGGGAAAAAACGGTAAGCAGCAACGGCGGGCGTTTATGGACTCGTGTGTCGTCACTTGCGATCTCCATGACCGTGCCCACCGCAGGCGACGGCTGATCTTCGACGGGTTCAACCCACACTGTGATGACTCGTGGACGCTGATGCCCTGGGGAGAAATCAATATCCCCGGACGAGATCTGCCTGGGCAGGTTCGGCGATACCACCCGTCGCAGATGGTGGGCACGGGATCGAGACGAATCGGGTTCGATTCGATGTTCGATGCGGCAGCCGACACAGCGGCCAGGCTTGAAGCCGCGGGGATCGAGCTGGGATGGCATACGACCAGGCCCGGGGAGTTTAGTAAGGGGGAGCTGGATCGGGCCAATGCGTTCAAGGGGATGAGCCGAGATTATGTCCGCAACACGCTCGAACAGGTGACGACGCAAGAAGCGATTACGAGGGATGAGATTGGGGATTAGGGATTGGGGATTAGGACAATCAAGAGAAGACCCCCTCCGCCCTGCGGGCACCTCCCCCGGAGGCCCGGGGGAGGCGAAAGAATGTATATAAAAAACCCGTTCTGCGGGCCCCGGAAGCCCGGGGGAGGCGAAAGAGTGAGACATAAAACCCGCTCTGCGGGCGAATAAAGACCGCTCTGCGGGTGAGTGTCCGGGGATCTCGGACGAAGTGGTGTAAAGGATAGAGGAAGACACGATTACTGCATTGAGCGAAATCCCGGTTGAGATGAAGTACATGGTCGCCGGATGCGTCGATGGTGATCAATCGCGGGTGATGGCGGTGCTTTTGGTGGCCTTTGATGGTCACTCCCTGCGGAAAGCCGCGGGAAAAACCGGAGTGCCCAGATCGACTGTTCATGATGATCGTCTCCGATTTCGAAAATCCTGTAAAAAGTTTGAACAATGGAGGCCCGCCATGAAAACTGCATAAACATCCCACCGCCCGATCGTGGCTTCGGCCGCGGTTTGCGATGCCCGGAGAGATTCGGGTGTCCGCTTTTTGAAGAGAAGACATGGTTAGAAAATCGTTCGATTTTTAACCATGGCACCGAAGAAGAAGACATGCAGGAGGCGAAGACGCCTCCAACATGGCACCCAGAAAGAGAAGAAGGCAATGGGCAATAGGGAATAGGCAATAGGGGGAATGAAGATGAGTGATGAGCGACCAAACGATACAAGCTGATACAGGCCCAAAGGGTGAGGCCCGCAAGGATAAAGGCCCGAAGGGCTTTACGCTGGTGAGTGGGGATGATGGGATGGTGGGGCCGACGGAGCTGGGCAAGCTGATCGAACTGCGAACAAAAGAAAAAGCACCGACCGCACAGACCATCCGTAACCACGCCGCCAAAGGCACGCTCACAGGCACCAAAGACCCGGATCAAGGATGGAGGTTCTCGCGAGCCACCGCCGTTGATCAATGGATCGATAACCGCAAACCACCCAAGCATGGGGGGAAGCGACGCGGGGCAGGCAAAAGCAAGGACGCGACTCGCCCCTCCCAGACGCTCACCGGGCCCGTGACCGACGGGTACGCCGCTCGCAGTGCAATCGCCGCTCGCATGGCCCTCGACGACCAGGGCAATCTGGGGCCGCCACCGGCCAATGCGGTCTTAGTCACTGATGTGATGATGTTCACGCGTGCTGAAGTCAAAGCACTTATCATCTTCAACTGCCATGATGGATTGTTGACTACGAATCACCTTTCGAAGCTTGAAAAGTTTCAAGACTTAAAATTCAAAGACCAGAAGCTCGCCGAGAAAAATGGCGAACTCGTCAAAGCCTCCGACATCGCTGATGCCTGGAGCGTTGAACAAAGCCGAATCGTCAATCAGGTCTTGTCCGTGCCGGCCAAGATCGCTGGACGGCTCTCGACCGCCGCATGGCCGAGCGATGAAACCACCTCGGCGATCTGCAAACTGCTCCACGAAGAAGGGGTTGAATCAGACACCGTCACCATCATCGGACAGATGCTCGCCAAACCAGCCGACCTTGAAGGTCGGTTTCGGATGATTATCGATGCGATGGTTGGGAAGATGATGAGTGAAGTGGCCGGGCCGCCGGGGATTGGGGATTAGGGATTAGGGATTAGGGATTAGGGATTAGGACAATCAAGAGAATACCCCCTCCGCCCTATCGGGCACCTCCCCGCGAGGGCGCGGGAGAGGGGCAAGAGTTGAGAACGCACAAAGAAAGAATCAACGCAATGAGCCATACAGCAACAGAACTTGAAGCAGCAGTCAAACAGCACACGCAGTTGGTGCGGTTTTTGAATGGGTGCGCTCAATCGAAAACACGCAATCAACCGATGCGGGTGTCGGTCAAGCTCAATAACAAAGAGTGTGTATACAACATGCCGATGGGTGAAGCCCAATCGGTGGTGGATACCGCGACGGCGCAGATGCGATTGATTGAAAAGAACTTTGGGATTACGGCGGTGGTGATTGGGGTGGCGAAGAACACAGGCGAGACGCCTGTGCCACCGAAGAAAGAAGACCTGCATAAGGCTGCGCCGTAAGCAGGGCACCCAGCCACCGAAGAAAGAAGACACCCCTCCGTCTCACTTTGTTCGACACCTCCCCGCGGGGCGCAGGGAGGGGCAAGAGTGGGCCTATTGCCTGATCCATGATGTATGCGAATGTTGAAAAGATACTCAGCTCGGTGACGACGCGGGTGTGGAAGCCGCGATCGAAGCCGCCGGTGGATCAATGGTGTGATGAGCATCGCACGCTGCCATCAGAAGGTGTTGGAGGTGCGAAGGCTGGGCGATGGGATACCTCCGAAACCCCGTACCTTCGCGAGCCATTACGCCGGTCGATGGACCCGGAAGTACGCGAGGTCGCGTTTGTCAAATCGACGCAAGTCGGGGCGACTGAGCTTTTGATTTGCATCGCACTCTATGAAGTTGCGGTGCAAAATAAATCACTGCTCTATGTGTACCCAAACGCCAAAAAAGGCGCGAAGTTTGTCAAACGACGGCTCGTGCCCGCAATCAAAAACTGCCCGCCGACCGCACAACTCCTCGCGTTGGGTGGAACCAAGGCCGCAACGGTAGACGAAATCAACCTCGGCGGAAATATTATCTCTACCGGATACACCGGCGGGGCTGACTCGCTCCGATCAGAYCCGATCGGKGTSGTGCTYWWCGACGARAYSGAYGCGTTYGAYTAYTCGGGTGARGACCCGATCGARAAYGGTCGCTCGCGACAAACAACCTTTGCCGATTCGTTGATGTGGAAAGTGTCCACGCCGATGGATGATCAGGCAGGGGTGCAATCAGAATATGACCAAGCCGATGTGCGGTGGACATACCAAACGCCGTGCAGCAAGTGTGGCGCGTTCTTCGAGCTCTTCGACTTCTCGCACATCCAATGGATGCGGGGACTCAAAGCAAGCCCGCAGATCGCGGCGGCCAACTGTTGGCTCAAGTGCCCGTGCTGTGAAAAAAGAATCAACCTGGGCGATCATCGCTGGATGATCCAGCACGGGATCTGGATCACCCAAGGCGAGACCATCATCAGTGATGGTTCGATCCTTGACTCACTCAACCCCGATACCCGCGAACTGGCCGATGGGTTTGAGATGCTCTCGATGATCGGGAGTGATGCGTTTGTGGATCAGGGAGAAGATGAAGACCCCCTCCGTCNNGCTKCGCCTGCCACCTCCCCCGGAGGCCCGGGGGAGGCGAAAGAGACCCGCTGCGGGGGTGAGCACGCCAAGTATGGCGTTCGGATTATTGGTCATCGGGCCCATGGGCCAAGGCATGGGTATCGGATTTGCACGATGCAATCATTGGTTTCGGCTGATGGAATCCGTGGATTAGTCTATGACTTTGTCAAAGCCAACGGGCGGCCCGATCCGACCTGGTGGCGTGATCGGATGGGGCAGAGCCCATCAACCAAAGGAGAACGCGTGGAGATCACCGACATCAAAGAACTGTGCATCGGGCGTGAGCTCGGTGGGCACAGCTTCGGGGAATGTCCGCCATGGACGGCTGGGCTCTTCGGAGGCATCGACTGCCAGAAAGACTGCATCAAGCTCTTGATCAACGCCTATGGGGCGTTGGGCAAGAAGAAAGCGTTGGTCTATACCAAGATGATCCCGCGACGCGAGGAACTCCGGTTTACCGATGTGCTTGAGCAACTGCTGATCCTGCCATCGTTCGGAGTTGTCGACGGGGAACGCCGATTGAGTGCTTCGTTTTTTGTCGATACCGGCTTCTGGACCCACGAAGTGTATGAGCTGCTCCGTGAGCTTGGACGCACACTCGGACCCGATCGGTTCGTGGGCTGCAAAGGGATGAGCAGCCCAGAGACCAAACTCGCCAAGCCGTATGTTCGATCATCGGTGCATGAGACCGAAGGGCCCAATGGGCAGAAATACACCACGCCGATCAGCCTTGAGCTGGTCAATGTGAATGGGCATTACTACAAAGACATCCTTGCGAAGAACCTGACACCGATCAGTGATGAGTACAAAAAACAACTCCGCGAGCAGTGCCAGACGGATGAAGAATATATCGACAAGCTCGACGCGATCGTGTCGTATCAACTGCCCGGCTATGACAGCTGGCCTGATGCGGATTCGGTCATCGCTGAACTCGCCGCCGAGGAGCTGGTCTTGATTGGCTCGGGCTCGGGCCGGAGTGGCAAAGATGGGCTCGGACGGCTGCGACAGGTTTGGCGCAAACGCGGAGCCCATCGTAAGAATGACTTTACCGACTGCGCTGTGTACGCCGATGCGTGCGCGATGCGTTGGGGCGTGGGGCAATGGACCGACGAGATGGTCGATGAGGCCATCAACCAGTCGGAACTGGCGGCACGCGGGATTCAACGGATGGAATCGGGTTATCAAACGAACCAAGATGGTGAACAGGTGGGCCGCATGAACAGTCGGCGGCCTGACACCATCGCGGGCGATGTGGCGGATCCGTCACGGTTTAAGAACTAAGAAGAAGACCCCCTCCGCCCTGCGGGCACCCCGCATGCGGGCACCTCCCCCGGAGGCCTGGGGGAGGCGGAAGAATGTATATAAAAAACCCGCTCTGCGGGCCCCGGAGGCCCGGGGGAGGCGAAAAAGCGAGACACAAACCAATGGCGTACGCATACAGCGATTACATCACGATGGACGATGGCGTGGCCAAGCGCACCCAGCTGCGCCTGCATATTCAAGAGGTGAGCCAAGGGGTCACCCCGGATGTGGCCAAGGGTGGATCGAGCCGATCGAGCGGGCAGATGGCGGTCTATTTGCAAAGCCTCAAAGACGAACTGCGAGAACTCAACCGGACCGTCAAACAGCTCGCAGGCGGAAACGCGTACTTAGTCAACCTCAATAACGCCTAAATACCACCCGAGATCATTCGTACACACCAATGGCACTTATCAAATCAAAGCTAGTCACCCCATCGGGTGGAGAAATCTACTTTGAGCAAACCGCGACCGCGCTCTATGGGAGCCATCCAAGCTCCAAACGCGATCGCAAACGCGGGGCACGGCAATCGCCGCTGGGCTCAAATAACGCACACAACGATGCCCGTTCGATCGAGGATCTGATCCGCGATTGCACCGCACTCAAGCGGGGCAACCACCTCGCCCAGGCCGTCATCGGGGCACGCTCTGATCATGTCGTCGGCGCGACCCCCACCGTCGAGGCCCGCACAGACGACGAGGACTGGAACCGTGATGTTGAACGCAAGTTCGCCGACTGGTGTGATCACTGCGATCTCGCCGGGCAACTGAGCTTTGGCGAAATCGCCGCGGCGGTCGTCAACAGCTGGGACACCACCGGGGGCATGGCCTGCAATAAGGTCTTGACCACCACGGGCGATCATCTTCGCCTTGAGATGATCGATGTGATCCGCCTGATGAACCCATCGGGCAATGCCGATAGCAAATACTTTACGGGCGGCGTGGAGCTGAGTGAATCAACCAACCGGCCGATCAACTACCACATCGCCGACTGGAACGATCAAGGCACCGCGCTCGATCGCAACCCGAAACCCTACGACACAGGCAATATCTTGCTGATGAACAACCCGCATTTGCAGGACATCAACCAGCACCGCACCGTGCCACGGCTGGGTTCGGTCGCCCCGATGTTTGAGACCATCAAACGGGCGGGGACGAGCACTTGGGGAGCGTATGAACTCGCCACCTACATCGCTTTGTTTATCAAGCGTGCGGGCGGTGAGGGGATCAGCATCCAAGAGGGCCTGGCCAGGGCACAGGTCGCCGCGGGCAACGCATCAAGCACCCAAGACGCGATCGAACGCGGGGTCTGGGAACCGCTCTCAATCCTCGAAGGCCAGGTCGGCGAATCGATCGAGCAGATCAAGCCTGAGCACCCGACGACCGGCTTTGATGTCATGTTCTGGACCGAGCTGCACTCGATCTGTGCTGGTATGGGCATACCCATCGAACTGGTGATGATGCGGTTTGATAAGAACTACGCGGCCTCGCGCTCGGCGATTGCGGTGGGATGGAAGAAGATCGAGAAGTATCAAAAGGCATTGATCCGCCGGTTCTTGAAGCCAGTGTATTACTGCTGGCTCGTCAATGAACAACTCCATGGCCGGATCGCATCCAAGCCCAAGAGCGAGTGGATGAAATGCGAATGGTTCTTGCCATCGATGCCGGTGATGGACGAGAAGACCGAAGTTGAATCAATGCTCTTAGGGCTCGCTGGCGGCTTATACACCCATGRGAATGTACTCCGCAGACTGAATCAGGGCAGCCGTGAAACCTTCATGAAGAAGTTCAAGCAAGAAGCTCTTGAAAACGCGGAGGCTGGATTGATCTATGGGCTTCCGATCTCGGAGTTCAAGTCAGAGACCACCCAAACGGATGAGACGAGTTCCAACGCCGATGGCGGCGGGGAAAGGGACACTGCTGATGCATGAGACAATCAACACGCATGCAATCATGGCCGCTACCCAAGGCGAACAGTTCATGATCGAACAAAGCGCGTTCGATCGTGGCATGGCTGCGATTCGGGTGCTCGGTAAACCGATGACTCATACGYCGCGGACGATTCAGCAAATCGTCGGCGGAATGCACGAACAGAGCATGTTTAGCAGTATTGAAAACGCAAGCCATGAGCCATTTAGTCGGTTCGGGAACACTGCGATTATCTCGATCGATGCCCCCATCTTCTACACCGCTTCGATCTTCAACATCATCTTCGGTGGATTGGCCAACTCAAGCATCGTTTACGCTTTAAACGCCGCGTCGGAAGATGAAACGATCAAACGAATCGCCCTGGACTTCCATTGCCCAGGCGGCGAGTGCTTTGGCATGAGCAACCTGGTCGAAGCCATTGAATCGGCGAACGAACGCAAGCCCGTGATCTCGTTAGTGCATGACATGAGTGCTTCGGCTGCTCTCTGGATGATGTGCAAAACCAAACGAATCGTCGCTACACCAAGCTCGATGATGGGATCTATTGGCACGATCACTGTGCTGATGGATGAATCCGAAGCCTATGCCAAAGCAGGTGTCAAACCGGTCGTGGTCACCGATTCACCGCACAAAGCCAAAGGCCGACCTGGCGTGCCGATTACTGAAGAGATGATCACCAAAGAACGCGAGTACATCACCGGGCTGAGCAGTGATTTCCGAGCGGCGGTCACCGCCAAGACCGGCATCACCGATGAAGAAATCACCGAGATGGGCGGGTCAGTGCATTGTGCGAAAGACGCGCTCGCACGCGGGCTCTGCGATGAGATCCGTGGTTCGGCTGATTTTTATAACGCATTGGATGCCGGGGAATATGACCAGTATGGGCCTGGGCAAAGCAACGCAAAGACCACAGGCGAGACGCCTGTGCCACCAAAGAATAACACCACCAGCGGCCGAGCGGTCGCACAACAAATGAATGGAGCGACCGCAATGGCCGACAAAGAAATTGATGACAAGATCGCCGCAATGAGCGATGAAGAAAAAGATACCGAACTCGCACGATTGATGGGGGATGAAGAATCACCCACAGACGACGAAGAAGAAACCACCGAGGCTTCGACCGATGAGGATGAAGAAACATCCGCATCGACCGAAGATGATGAAGATGCTTCGGCGGCGACCGAAGATGAAGATCCAAAGGCGTCCGCAAGCGTGATGACATTCAAGACCGCACGGGCAGTCTTGGCACCACACGCCAAAAACATCAGCAAAGCATCCATGACCACACTGGTCTCCAACGCCGTCGAAAAGAACCAATCTCAAACGCAAGTGCTCAGCGCTTGTATCGCCGAGATGGGTTCGCCAGGCAATCAGCATCGGGCCGAGCTCGAAGCGAATGCAAGCGGGACACACAAGCCCGTTGGAGGCGGGGCTGGGGCGCAAAGAGGTGGAGGGAATGGATCGGGCGGGGCGAAGGCTCAGTTTGAAGCCGCGGTCAAGGCCCAGATGGACAGCGTGTCTGGGATGAGTAAATCACAAGCCTTTACGGCCGTTGCGATCGCACAACCAAAGCTCGCCGAGGCGTATGAGATCGAAGCAAGCGCACGCTAATCGATACTCATCGTAGCAACTCACACATAAACCACAAGCCCGCATGGGCTTTGATCAAAGAACAGGAGGCCAACAATGGGCCGCGGAATCGACGATACTGGAAAAATGACTTTCGATAGCTCAGAGCTGATCCCAAACAACTCGCTCGTTAAACTCGACGCGGCGGGGACGATCTCGGTTGCCGATTTGGGCGATGTCGTCCTTGGGACTTCACTTGATGAAGGTCTTGAGGTTGGGCAAGAAATCGCCGTTGCACTCAAGAGCAAACAAGGCACCGTCCTGTGCATCGCCGAAGGGGCGTTCGCACTTGGAGCAGTGGTCTATGGTCGCAACCTGGGCAAGATTGATGACAACGCGACAGGGGCAACCGTCTTTGGTACCGCCCTGGCAGCAGCCACCGCAGCCGGTGACCTGATCGAAGTTATCCCTGCCTGATTAAAAATCTCATCGCCGGATACAGCCGGCATTCACACACAACCACACAACCACACAGTAATAGAAAAGGACCGTGATGCGGGCTCCGAAGGATTTCGGTGCGCCGGTGCGGTTTATCAAGGACCAACACCATGACCACACCGAACACCATCGTACGATCCCGGCCTGTGCTCGCCGGATCGCTCCAAGAGTTCCCGCTCGAAGCCGCCGGAATGGGCGCGATCGGGTATCAAATCTGCCCGGTTATCGAGGCCCCCGAGCAATCGGGCGAATATGGCAATATCGCCGCCAAAGAAATCCTGACCCCAGGGCACCGCAAGCGTGCACCCGGCGGCGGATATCCTCNNAGCAAGTTTGAGTTCGGCGAACGGACCTATAAGACCGTCGAGCATGGCGGTGAAGGCGTGATCGACGACCGACGCGCTGCCCAATACAAAACTTACTTTGAAGCCGAAAAAGCGGTTACTGCAATCGAACGGTTCAAGAACACCCAGGCCGCCGAGCTGCGGATCGCGGCGCTCGCGATGAACACTTCGACATTCGCTTCACAGCTCACCCCCGCGGGTGTCGCGTGGAGTAATCATGGCAGTGCCAACCCAATTAAAAATGTACACACCGGCAAGCTCGCCATCCGAGCACGCACCGGCATCTTGCCAAATATCGGGTACTGCTCATGGGATGCCTTCGAAAACCTCAAGCACAACGACAAGATCATCGCCCGCATCCAGGCAGAGGGTGCCGGCAAAGAAGCGAATGTCTCGATGATCTCCGCCGATAAGGTGGCCGAGATTCTTGGCGTCAAGAAACTGCTCGTGGGTGGTCTGATGCAAAACACATCAAACATCGGACAGGACGCAACCATCGCCAGCGTGTGGGACACCGATATCTTCGGGCTTGGCTACATCGATGAGACCGGGAACATCGAGTTCCCGACCGCCATGCGATGCTTCCATTGGGGCGAAGATGGATCGAACATCGGCGGCGTTGTTGAAAGCTACCGYGAKKWRMSMSTTCGTGCAGATGTCGTCCGCGTCCGCCACGATACCGATGAACAAGTCGTGATGGGTGATCTGATCGAACTGATCACCGGCATCGCCTAAACAGAAAACATCGTGCGTGGCCTGAGAGATGACCACGCACGGATTGAACTTAACGGATCAGATAAGGAATACAACCAATGAGCAGAGTAAATACAACCACTGATATGACGATCGTCAATGAACTCAATGACGCCAACAAGCAGATTGAGAAACTCAAAGAAGATCTCGCAAAAGCAAATGTAAAATCTGATCAGTTCCGATCAGTCGCCGAAGTATCTGTTCGACGCGAAGTGATCGCAGTCAAGCGGAGCATTGAGCTTGAGCAAGATGCGATCACACAATGCGGTGGGCAATACACGGTTCGAACATGCTCGGCACGAAAAGTAGCCGGAAAAACCGTCAAGGCTGGCGAGGTGCTTGGGTTCATCACACCGGCGGCTGGCGTGAACCCAAAGATGATCATTGATGCGGTGATGTATCGAACAGCATTGGTCGAGGAATCGATCGATCAAGATACGGACGGCCAATTGGATACTCATAATGACGCGATCGAGCGGGTCAAAGAGCTCGAAGGAAACCTTCAGGACGCGGCCAAAGAGCTTGGTGAGAAGAGCCAAGAGATTGGGCATGCCAAGGGGTTGATCGAGGTTGCGAATCAGAACAGTGAGACGCTTGAAGATCGAGTCAAAGAGCTTGAAGGGCAGCTTGAAGAAGCGAATAACCAGATCGAAGAAATGGCCAAACCTGAAACAAACAAGGCTGGGGCGGGGAAGAAGAACGATCAGAAATAAGACATGGCTTGCCCAAGAGGGTCAAACCATGGCACCCGGAGTAAGACCAATACACCCCCTCCGCCCTGCGGGCACCCCGCATGCGGGCACCCGGAGAAGAAGGAATAGAAAGAAGGAACTGGATATGAGAAGTCAAACAATCATCATGGTATTCGCAGTGGTGCTCATCGCGATCGCTGGTGTGATGGGTGGATGCTCGACCGAACAAACACGATCGCAGGCCCAAGCGATCGATCGCAGCGCAGAAATCTCTGAAGATGCCGCAGAACGGATCGAACACACGCTTGATCGATACCCGCCCGGATCGGTCGAAGATTCTTTGCTCGCCCAAGCACTCACCGAGATGCTCCCCGATGCCATCAAAGCACAGTTCGAAAACGCCGTCATCGTTGCCGGTGATACACGAGCCGGAGCGCAGAGTGTTGCCGATGAACTCAAGGTGTTCGCCAACGCGAATCGGATGCAAGCCCAAACACTCCGAGACCAGGCCGACAAACAAGATGATGCGGTCAACAACGCCCTGGCGATCGGTGGATCATGGCTGCAAATCGCCCTCACTGGAACCACCGGATTGGGCGTGATCGCAGCGGCGTTCTTCCGAAAGAAACATCGACAAGCTGTGTTTGTCGGTGAAGATATCGTGACCTCGATCGAGGCCAGCCCGGCGATTCGAGAAGCGATCAAGGGAGAAGGGGCTTCGCAGCTTCGCACTTCGATGTCGCCGGTGACGATGAGGTTTGTCAAAGCGGTGCGGGAAGCGTCGTAGAGAAGACATGGTTTGCCGGGGACGGTCAAGCCATGGCACCCGGAGTTGGAAGAGTAGAGAAGACCCCCTCCGCCCTGCGGGCACCTCCCCCGGAGGCCCGGGGGAGGCGTAAGAAAAGAAGAGAAAAAGGAAGAATGAACGATGCTTGAAGGATCACCATGCCGATTGTTGTTTGCCAATGATGTCTCGCAGGCGGCCTATGGTGCGCCCGCAGGGATCTTTGAAGGCGATACCCTGGGAACACTGCTCGTCGATAACGCCGGGAGGCAAAACAAGGCCATCATGCTTGGGCAGATCGATGGGAAACGGGCGCGAGGATGTATCATCCGACCACTCGCCGATGATGGGGTGGCCAACAACGCCACGATCAATGTGCGGGTGCTGACCATCCGGCCGATCGAACAACACGGAAAGTTTAGCAACGATGGCAAATGGTTGATCGAACATATTGGTGATCTGGTCTGCACGGTGGGCAACACACTGACCAACAAATCGCTCTATGGATCCGCTCAGGCCGGGCAGTATCGCGCGATCGATACCCTGGTCTACACCCCCACCGATTTGGGCACCGCGCTCGCTGGGGTGTTTGATCCCGCGCCCGTTGAATACAGCCCGGGTGGAGACGAACAAGGCATGCTSATCATGCCGGATCTGGCGGGGGCCCAAGGGCTGATCCTTGATCCGATTGATTCGCGAGCGTTTAACGCGCTGGTGGAACTGGTGACTTGATGGCCAATGACATGGACAGCTTGCTGGATCTGATGAGTGAAGACACGCAAGCACTGCTTGCCTCGGAAACAATCACCATCCGACGGGTGCGTGTGCAAGGCATACCTGACCCGGTCACCTTTCAGCGCGATGAGACATCGCAGCCCAACGACACACTCAAAGCCGTGACCGGCGAAGAACAACGCGCACACAATGGGCGGGTATGGGTGACACGCAATGTGTTTACAGTGCGGGTTGCCGACACCACTTTTAAGCCTGGTCGGGAAAACAAACTCTTTGATGCCGCTGGGCATGAATGGAAAATAACGCACTGCACGCGATCACTCGATGGCCGTGAATATGTCATCAATGCACAGCGGGTCGGCTAAAGAGGTTCGGATAACAACAAAGACAGCACATGCCTACAGTGACGCGAAAAGCGACCAACCAGATGATCTATTCAATCTTGAGCGACGCGCTCGAGGGGACAGGGATTCTGATCTTCTTGCCAGACGAATCCCCGCCTGAGCATGATCCTGATAAAACAGGCGACACGCCAGCAACGCGATGGTGCAAGATGCACAGGGCTGATATCCGATCGGCAAGCAAACAAAGCGAAACCGCAGACGAACGACTCGCGGCCATGACGCTGAGCGTTGGCGTGAGTGCCCCACTGATCGATGCCAACAGGCATCAGCTCGATGAGGACACACAAACGGTGCTCGAAGCTCTTGAGCATGCGAGCATGACCCACAGTGATATGAAGCATTCGATCAACATCTTTGATGCGGACTCAGATATCGAAACGGCCGGAGAGCATGACGGCGACGGGATCGGGATCATCACGATCACCGCGAGCGTTCGCCGGATTGTTTGAACTCAACACACCAAACTGACACATAACCACCCACACCACGGAGCAGGCATATGGCCGACCAGCAAATCAATACACAAATCCGGTACTCGCGCTATGGCCAACTCATCCTTGTTTGGACAGCATTGGGTGATGATTACATYGTCAACAACSGGGTGGATGACTCGCTGAGCATCAAGTGTGGAGGCAAAGAACGCCACCCGTGGGATTACAACAACAATGAGGTCGTCAAAGAGCGTCGTGAGGGCAGAGGTCTGACCTCATCGATCGACTTCCGCGTAAAAAGATCGGATCTCAGCGGTGCCGACGAGCTGTACATCCGTCAGCTCGCCGCATCGGCCGTCGATGGGATTGTCCCGAGCTTTACATTCAAGGTAGAGATGCTCGATGGCAGCGGTGTCGCCACCGGCGAGCTGCTGACCTTCGATGATTGTGTCTTTGCTGGCGGGGTCGAGTTTGGAGAAGCTTCTGAACATGACGAGATGCCGATCAGCATCGAATGCCCACACGCAGAGGGAACGCTCACCGCGTTCTAAATCACCGACAGACCCAGTATCTCGAAAAACACAAGTAGGATGATAATACGATGAACTATGCCGATTTACAGACTGACCCGGCGACGAGCATTATCAAGCTCGGTCGCGATCGAAAAGCATCATGCCGGCTGCTCTCACCCGCTGAGACACACGCGATCCGGCGGGCACTGCCCGAGCCTGAAGCACCGATTATCAAAGATAAATCAGGCTCGCCGATGGTCAATGACATCGGTATCGTGCTTCGCGACGAGGGCGAAAGCCAATACACCAACAAGAGCTTGCAATGGATCGAGCGGTTTCGTACAGCTATCCTCGCGATATCGATGGATTACATCGCTTCTGATGGGCAATCATGGAATCGTGGGTCGTTGGTCGATCCGGCCGATGGTCGGCGAGGGATTGGCGATGAGAAGAATCAAGTCGTGTACAAAGACGCAGAATCCAAGAGGCGATCCTACATTCAATCGGTTGTTGCCGACTTCCTTGGCGATGATCAACGCACCGGGCTAATGACCAGCCATGAACTCTACGCCGCCTACAGCGACTATGGCTCTTTGAACATGGGCGAACTCGTCGCCAAGAGCGCCGAGGGAAACTCTGGGTCTGCTGCCGAAACAGAGCAAGCGGCAGTGGAGACAAACGATTAAAGCTCCCCAAGGTCTATGCACACACTGATCGATACTGGAAGCTCGACGCGTTGCGGCTCTTTGGCTCAACGATCGAGGCGATGGGCGGGTTTGACACGATGGATCAAGGGCTGCTCGCCGAGATGATGGCGTTTGCGATTACGAAAAACCAAGAAGAACGACGGCAGCAAGATGAGCTGGCGGCGGTGTTGATGGCGACGGGGGTCTGATACCAGTTGAGGAGCAAATATGCGGGCCACACTTGAACTAGAGGTTGAGGGGCTCGTCGAGAACCTTGTGCGTGTTAAAGCGTTTCATCCCAAAGCACATCAAGCGGCGACACTGGTGATCGCTGAGCACTTTGTCAAAGAGATTGACAAGGTGATGAAAACGCACAACGACACCAACCGATACATCAACGGCTGGATCGGTGCGTTGCGTGATGCGGGGATTCAATCAATCCCGATGAGGCCATACAAGGACAGCAAGCGGCGGGAAGAGTATCTAGAAGCTCTGGCCAAACAGTATGATGGCACGGCAGATTTGGTAGATAAACTTGAATCGCAAGTCGAGTTTTATGAGCGAGAAGATCGAAACGCCACGCCTAGAAAAGACGGCAAACCGCGCAAGAAACGGATGAATCAGCCACATGTAAAGAAGTTGGTGAAAAACCTCCGGTGGTGGACAAGGCGTCGCGACAAGGTGCTCAAAATCTACGAAGATGCGATCACTGAGCATGCGATTTTGTTTTTCCATCGGCGGGTGCATCATCGGAAAACGCGTGATTTTCATACGATCCGAAMKAAAWTMKMTRSYGRCARWRKSCRRWKNAKTGATYRWWGGYWWTCMSGTSAYNTGTSSAGCTTCGCAACCTTGAGGCGCACCCGCGATTAGTTGAACGGAACCCCAAGATCGGTCATCCAGTGCGGACAGCGTACAGCAAGCTGCGGGCATTCGGGCTTCGGCGGGCGAGCAAACGGTATATGGCGACCATGGAAAAACTATACAAACCCAAGCCCGGCGATGCGATCGTGATCGCAAACATGGCCGAGGCTAAGCACGCAAAGAAGTTTGCGTCGTAGATATATTATGATCAAAGGTTTTCTAGCACGGATGGGTCTCGACGCGAGCGGTTTTACGCGCGGGCTCGATGACACCGTTGACCAGGCCCGCGTTGCGGCACGGAAGATGGGGACTGAGTTTGAGAAGGGCCAAGACAAGGCCATGCGGGCGATGCGCAGATCGCACAAGTTCTCGAAGAAGATGTCGAGAAAATATGGCAAGAGCTGGAAGGCCGCGGGCGTCGCGGTTGCCGCGGGTATGGCAGTGAGCGCCAAGGCAATGAGTGCGGCGGCACAGCGATCGGATGTGTTCGCTCAAAAACTCGATCGGATTAATGATGCCAAGCAAGATTTGATGGCGAATCTAGGCGAGGATCTCTTTGGATTCCTCGGGCCCAATCCGGAATCATCGATCCGAAAACTCGATGAGATGCGGCGTGGCGTGGTTGATATTTATGCTGCGATTTTGGTAGGAGAGAAACAGGTAAACGATGTCAACGCCGCACGAGCCGCGGAGAAAGCTGTGTCTTCTCGTATGAAAGAAATTCGCGGGTTTAGCGATTTTGAACTTGATTTGGCTATGCAAAGCGGGGACAAAGATGCGATTTCCATGCTCGCGGAACGAGCGTTTAACAAACAATTAGATCAAGCAGCTGTTGATGGCCGTATAACAAAAGGACAACAAGGAGAGCTTACTGAACGGAGGAAAAACAATATTGATGCGCAAAAACTGCGAGCCAAGAACAATCGTGATACAAATCACTTCAACGAAACATCAAGAGTGGAACTCCAACGAGCCCAGCTTGATGCACAGGTAGCCACCGGTGCGAACAAAGTTGCTAGAGAAATACACGCAGAACGGCTTGCTGCAAAGATTGAGGAAGACAAAGTAACTCGTGAGTTTGCGAAGAATGAGTTGCTCACAGAGAAACAAAAAATCAAACTCCTTATAAAAAATATTGATCTCATTAAAGATAGAACTGATGCAAGGATCAAGGAGATCAAGGAAGATAAAAAAGAGAATATCAACCGAACTCGGCGTGGTGTAAACAGGCAAATATTTGATAACTGGGTTCGAGAGCTTCGGGCGGAAGGAAAATCAACCGAGGCAGATGCGTATGCCATAAAATATAGTTTTCTCCGGTCGGTTGATGAAAACAAAAGAGATAAAAACCTAAAACCATCTCAAAGAAAATTGCTCATAAAAAGTGAAAGCTCTCTCGCGTTATCTGAGTTAAATCGTCTTAAAAAAGGCGACCGATCATCCACAGTGATCTCGGCGGGGCTCGCTGGCGGAGCATCACTTCGCCGTCAGATTTTAGGGGCGCCCGGCGATGGTGCTGGTGCAATATCACCCGTTGTTACTGCCATAAATGAGATCATCGAAATCGTTAAAAACATACATGATGAAAGCAAAAAGCAGACTAGCAGCGGGAGCTTGGGACTCGCTGCACCGTAAGAATAAATAGGACACGAACCACGCATGGCTATTGCAATTCCCATTAACGATCCAACCAAGAATCCGTGGACGCTGGTGCGCACGATCAATGGTTATACTGGAACAAAATATTATCGCGTACGCACTGAAACACTCGCTCAGGTGTATGTGGCAACCAACCTTCCTCGCCTCGGTGATAYATGGGATGCGACACTTTTGGAGGTGCGTGTAGTCTCCATTGATCCAAAGATTGAACGGGCCGGCGGGGATTGGTGGCTGGTGGAGATCGGGTACGAACATGATGCTGGACAGATCCCAGAAGCGGGCCTTGTGACCACCACTGTTATTACGCCATCATCAACAAGCGTAACTGTTAAGTATGATCTCGACTGCAAACAAATCGCAGCGGACAAAGGGCGTGGCGAATCAAAGCTGTTGACCGTGATCATGTTTGAGGTTGTCTCGTACCACCAAATCTTACCAGATTTAATGACCTATCGAATTTTGAGCGATGAGCCCAAGATCAATAAAGATCCCGTCACGCTCGTGAACCTGATGGGGAGTGGGCAGGATCTTTCTGTCGATAAAGAGCAGTTGTTGTATGTTGGGTTTTCAGTCGCTCGAGTTGGTGATTTGTTTGCGATCACGAGCCGTCTTCATTGGGCAAGGGACTGGAGAGCATCTCGACCAAAGGAAAATGCAGCAGGAACCTGYGAAAACCCGGGGCCCGACAGTATGCTGTATTTTCGTATGTACGACACCGCCAGCTTTGCAGGGGTGATCTGATGAGTAATAAATCGTCAACCCCGGGTAACCGGTTTGGCGGTGGGCAATCAATCTCGGCGCGTGCACTCAATGAGATCGATCGGCGGGCAGCAACGGTTGGTGATCAACCACCCGGACTACCCGGCGGCGGATTACCCGTTGGTGATCAGTCATCGATCCAAGCGATCTTTGTGTATGTGATCGGGCGGGGGGTGGAGGCGGCGGCGGTGCTTGAAGAGCATGCGTACACCGTCACCGATGGAGCCAGTGAATGGACCATCGCATGGGAACAGCTCATCGTTGAAGTGCAACCCAACCTGGTTGGTCCAGACACCAGTGGACTACCACAAGGGTTCGTGCCCGCAGAAATCGCAGGCGAAGGACTCGCAAGCATCGAAAACAAACAACACTGGCGATCATGGGGACTGCTCTATCGTGGGCCCGATGGTGAAAATGGATCGGTCGCAGGGGTCAAGCTCTTTGGGCTGGTTCCGCATCGTGGTTGCTGATGGATCATCGAATGAACACAACGGAGAAAAAGCATATGACCTGTGATTGTGATTGCGATTGTGAAAACACTGAACGAGTTGATTCATTGCACAAAGCCGTGTTTGGAAATGGGAAGATCGAGCAATCGATTCTCTTTCGCATCGCCGTGATGGAAAAAATGGTCAAGACCATCCGCACACTGACATGGGTGATCCTTGCGGCGATTGTTGGGATCGGTGTACGC
>NVSM01000041.1 GCA_002401225.1 bacterium | reverse complement strand
GGCTCTACGACGAGATGGACTTCCAGCGGGCCACGCAGGCCTACCTGTGGGCCTTTCCGCTGGTGAGCACCGCGTCCGTGCGCCACGGCATTCGCCAGGACCTCGGCCTCGACGCTTTCGACATCATGCTCTACGAGAACTTCCTCGACACGAAGAGCACCTGGTTCACGGGCAACAACACGACCATCTACGGGGCCTCGGTGTTCGATCTGGCTGAGGTTGGCCCTGTCGTCCTCGAGATGCCCGTCGGTCCCTCGGCCGGCATGCTGAACGACTTCAGGTTCCGTACGAGCGGGCTCGGCAACCTCGGGCCGGACAGGTCCCAGGGCGGTAAGTACTTCATCGTGCCGCCCGGCTATGAGCAGGCACCGAATTATTGCTGAATCGATGAGCAATCGCGGTATTTTCATTCAGGTTAAGGATTTGCAGGAGGCGGCAGAGGTTAGCAATCTTATCGCGCCGGAGCATTTAGAGCTTTCTGTAGAAGACCCCAATGCCTTATTGGATTCTATTGACAATGCTGGGGCAATTTTTATGGGCCGTTACAGTGCTGAGGCCCTGGGCGATTACTGTGCTGGCCCGAGTCATGTCTTGCCGACTTCTGGTTCTGCGAAATTCTTTTCGGCATTGGGTGTGTATGACTTTCAGAAGCGCAGTTCTATCATCAATTGCTCTGAGGCTGGCGCACATGTTTTAGCAGGCACCGCCTCGGTCATTGCGCGAAACGAACACCTCGAGGCTCATGCCCTTTCTGCCGAGTATCGCCTCAAACGCTGATAACTAAAGAGTGGAAGACTCCTTACCTTGGAGTGCTAAGGCTCGATGATAATGGCCTGGCCAAACCCCAATATAGTGGGTAGTACGAACTTCTGCCCGTCTCGATAGATTTGAATGTCTATCGAATCGCCAGGTTTTTTGTTGCGAACCTCCATCATGATGTTCTGGCCATCGATTACGGATGTCTCCTCAACCATAGTGATGACATCGCCGGGTAAAATGCCTGCTCGCTCCGCCGCTCCGCCTTCATCGACGCTCTCCACCAACATGCCACGGATATTGTCTATGCCGAAGAAAAGCTGGCTCGATTGGGCGTTCAATGCTTCACCGGTAATCACGCCCAGATAACCTGCATTAGTCTTGACGGCTTGATCCGCCATCTCCTGAAATGCAGAGATGGCGTGACCCGCCGGAGTGGCGAAACCGATACCTTCGAAGTTGCCCGACTCTGAAAATATAGAGGAATTTATGCCCACGAGCTCTCCTCGGGAATTAATAAGAGCGCCGCCGGAGTTGCCTGGATTGATAGCCGCATCAGTTTGAATGATGCCAGGAGTATTCTCTGAATTTTCAGTTAGCGCGCTGATAATCCCTTGCGAAACTGACTGGCCGATGTTGCGCGGGTAACCAATAGCGAATACGATATCGCCTACTTCTAGAGATGCTTCATCGCCTATCTGGATAGGGGTCAGGTTGTCCATATTGATATGCAGGACGGCCAGGTCGCTAACCTCATCCCAAGCCACGACCATGGCCGAAATTTTTCGCCCATCGTTGAGCGTGACCTCCGCATCAAACGCATCGAAAAGAGTGTCGACAACGTGAAGGTTGGTCAAAATGAATCCGCTCTCACTTACAATAACGCCGGAGCCGAGGCTGGCTCTCTCCCCGAGGTACAAGTTCACGCGGTCTTCTGAGGTTCTCTCAATAGATTCGACATTGACATTTGTTGCGTTGATTGCGACGACGGCAGGCGCAGCTAGAGCGATCGCTTCAGAGAATGATAGAGGAGCGATGCTTGTGGATTCGCCAATTTCGACAGGCAGGGGTTGATTGCTGATTTTCTCGATCTGCCGGTATTGCAGAATCACCAGTCCTAATAAAATGCCACAGGCTACCGGCCAGCTTATATATTTGAGTAGATTGCCTGCGCTGCTCATCGTCATGCCGCCTTGAATAGTAATGCCTTGTTCGATTCGAAGCCGAATTTGATCGACATAACACTGTGTTATTATTGCTGGGCGAGACCAATATACAGCGTTGCCAAGGTGGATTCCAATGCCAGTTAGCCTGAAAGAGCTTGAACTTGAATTAAAACAAGTGTTACGGCCTGAACAGTTCAAAGACTACTGCCCGAATGGGCTGCAGGTAGAAGGACGTGGAAAAATATCAAAACTGGTAACTGGAGTAACTGCTTGTCAGGGGCTGATCGATGCGGCCAATGATGCGGGTGCCGRCGCCTTGTTGGTGCACCATGGCTATTTTTGGCGTGGCGAAGATCAATCAATAACGGGCATTAAGAAGTCGCGAATTGAGGCTCTGCTAAAACATGACTTGAGTCTATTAGCCTATCACTTACCCTTGGATGTACATCGAGAATATGGCAACAACGTGCAACTGGCGAAGGTATTAGGGATAAAAATTGATGGAGAACTAGGAAAGCAGAACAATCACCCTATCGGACTCACTGGCACCATCGATCAAGACACAAACTTTGAATCACTGAAAACTCTGATAGCAGAAAAACTGGATCGGCAACCGCTCGCCATAGAAGGGAAGTCTAAGACAATAAAATCCATTGCTTGGTGCACGGGTGCGGCGCAAAATTATATCGAGCTGGCGGTCGCCGCTGGTGTTGATGCATACATAACTGGAGAGGTTTCTGAGCCTACGGTGCATATTGCCAGAGAGTCGGGAATCCATTTCTTTTCGGCGGGGCATCATGCTACAGAACGCTATGGAGTTCAGGCCATAGGGGACTATTTAGCTTCGAAGTTCAGCCTGGATCATCAGTTCATTGATATCGATAATCCGGTGTGACTTTGGGCACTAGCGTGGCTTAGAAGGAGGAGTTCTAAATAATCTCTTCATCACGCATAAGTTTTAGAACCTTTGCTAGGCACTCATCTACAGACAATACCGCAGTATCCAGCTCAAGCTGCACAGTCTCCGGTGCGCTATAGGGGAAAGATAAGCCAGGTATGTCTGAAGATTGAGCCCCCTCAGCCGCCGCATACAGTCCGCTGGGATCTCTTTGAATACAAGTTTCCATGGGCGGATTTAGGTAAATAATGTAGCAATTGTCTTTGCCAATCACGCTGATCGCATGCTCTCTAGAATCGGTGTTCGGTGCCACGAAAGAGGCGCAGCAAATCACCCCCGAATCGTTTAAAAATCTAGCTATATGGGCGCTACGTCTTAAGTTTTCTGCGCGGCCTTCTGCATCGTGTGACAGGTCTT
Organism: bacterium; assembly: GCA_002401225.1. Classification (GTDB taxonomy): domain Bacteria; phylum Planctomycetota; class Phycisphaerae; order Phycisphaerales; family UBA1924; genus UBA1924. The sequence goes on along the minus strand of NVSM01000041.1, from coordinate 20,731 downwards.
TGCTGATGCCGAGCCGCATCGTTTTTCCATCAAGTACGGTGCTAACGCGCCCGCGGTCAAAAAGTTTTCTTTCCAAGCCATGGGCGAGGGTGGACTTGCCTGAGCCGGAGACACCAATGAACATGATGGTGGCTGGTTTCTGCCCATAGCGTGCCGCACGTTCTTCTTTGGTTACAATAATGTTATGAGATTCATGGATCTCGTGGCGTGGCTGTTGTTCGCAGTCAATCATGCCAGCTCCGACGGTCACATTACTAAGTCGATCAATTATAATAAAGCTGCCGGTTGCGCGATTGTCTTTATAGCTATCGAAGCAAACTGTCTCGTCGAGGTTGATTTCAGTTAGGCCGATCTCGTTTAGCTCCAAACCCGGTGCAGGAACTTTTTTAAATGTGTTCACATCGATGCGATGGTGTATCGTGTTGAGCCTGCCGCTTACGGTCTTGCTGCCTAGCTTGAAATCGAAGACATTGCCTGGCAATAGGGGCTTCTCCGCCATCCAAACGATGGTCGCATCGAATTGGGTGCCGCTTGTTGGAATGTTGTCAGGGTGTGCAAGAATGTCGCCTCGACTTACATCTATCTCATCTTCCAGTGTTAGTGTTACCGCCATCTCATTATGGGCAAGTTCTAGCTCTTCGTCATAGGTCACGATCGATTTTATGCGGCTGGTTTTTTTCGAGGGGAGGACAATAACTTCGTCGCCTTTACGGACAACGCCGGAAGCGACGGTGCCGCAGAAACCTCTGAAATTCAAATTGGGTCGATTGACGTATTGCACTGGGAAACGGAAATCGGAATAGTTCTTGCCGCCGGTAATCTCGATGTTCTCTAAAAGCGGCATTAAGGCGCCGCCGTCATACCACGGCATCTGCTCGCTTGGATTCACTACATTGTCGCCGGTCAGCGCAGACATTGGAATGAAATGTAAGTCTGCGGAATCAAGATTCTCGCTGAACTTTACATAGTCAGCTTTTATCTCATTGAAAACACTCATCTTAAAGTCCACTAGATCCATCTTGTTGATGGCTACGATGATGTGTTTGATGCCGAGCAACGATGCGATGAAGCTGTGTCGGCGGGTTTGAACCTGAACTCCGTGACGGGCATCGATCAAGATGATAGCGAGATCGCATGTTGATGCGCCGGTCGCCATATTTCTGGTGTACTGCTCATGACCTGGAGTGTCGGCGATGATGAATTTTCTCTTTGCTGTAGAGAAATACCGGTAGGCCACATCGATAGTTATGCCTTGCTCGCGTTCTGCTTGCAGGCCATCCACAAGTAGTGCGAGGTCTATCTTTCCTCCTGTGGTGCCAGACTTGACGCTATCTGCTTCGATCGCTGCAAGCTGGTCTTCATAGATCATCTTTGAGTCGTGAAGCAGGCGACCGATTAGTGTGCTCTTACCGTCATCCACGCTGCCACAAGTTAACAAACGCAGCAGTTCTTTACGCTCGTGCTGGGCTAGGTACGCGTTAATGTCTGTGCTAATTAAGTCGGATTGGTGTGACATTTTTGTCTAAGTCTCGTTCGGCGGAAGTTGTTGATTCGTGCCTCGGTTTTAACTAGAAGGTCAGAACTAAAAGGCCTTAACTAATAAAGTGCTGATTAGAAATAGCCCCGCCGTTTCTTGTCTTCCATGGAGCCGCTCTTATCCGAGTCGATGAGTCGTCCCTGTCTTTCCGAAGTTGTGGCCAATAACATTTCCTGAATTATCTCAGGCAGTGTTGTCGCCGTGGAGTCGACAGCGCCTGAGAGTGGGTAGCAGCCGAGCGTGCGAAAGCGCACAGTCTTAATTTCTACCTTCTGGCCTTCCTTGATCGGCATGCGCTCATCATCGACTAGGATGTTTACGCCATCGATATTGACAACCGGTCTTGGTTTGGCGAAATACAGAGGCACGATATCGATATCGTTTAAATAGATGTACTGCCAGATGTCTAGCTCGGTCCAATTAGAAAGTGGAAAGACTCGAATGCTCTCGCCTTTATTAATCCTTCCATTATAAATGTTCCAGAGTTCTGGTCTTTGATTCTTCGGATCCCAGACATGATTCTTGTCGCGAAAAGAGAAGACTCTTTCCTTGGCGCGCGATTTTTCTTCGTCGCGCCTGGCACCTCCGAAGGCGGCATCGAATTTGTGTTTGTTCAACGCCTGCTTTAGAGCCTGCGTCTTCATGATGTCGGTGTGTTTCTCGCTACCATGGGTGAATGGGCCTACGCCTGCATCAACGCCTTCCTGATTGATATGCACGATAATGTCTAGCCCAAGTTTCTCAATCTGTTGATCGCGAAAGGCAATCATTTCTTTAAACTTCCATGTCGTATCCACGTGCATTAGTGGAAAGGGGAGCTTGCCGGGATAGAACGCCTTTAATGCCAGGTGTAACATGACAGCAGAATCTTTCCCCACCGAGTACAGCATCACCGGCTTATCGAATTCGGCGGCAACCTCGCGCATGATGTGAATGCTCTCGGCTTCGAGTTGTTTGAGGTGAGTCAGATTGTATTCAGGCATAAGTAACTAACTCRTAGTGTGCAGAGACTAGCGATTTATATCGATAGTMTCGATGGTCAAAAGTGGGTTGGGTAGAGCTTYYGGGTTAGTGCTTAGGTGTATTCGGAGCTTCTTCTTCGTTATGGGAAATTGACTTGTTTATGCCAAACTCTTCGGAAAGTGCACCTTTCTGTCCAGGGTCCTGCTTTGCTGCATAGTCTTTCGGAGGGCTTAGTCCGCCGCTAACCTCAGATTTTTCATTGCTCTCGAACACGGCGTCGGAACCTGCTGGAAGTAATTTGCTAGCAACTTCGTTGCTACACAGRTCTTGGGCACCACTCGCGAGGTGCTGATAAACTTCGCGATAGCTTTCTGTCATATGTTGGACTAGATCTGCTGTCATGCTGAAATGGTCGCTCACGTTGTCCCGATAAGTTACGTGGTTGTCCTGGATGTCGCGAATTTGATTCTCTAAATCTTGCACGCGCGACGCACTACTATTCAAGCGACTGGAGAATACCACCCCAATTACAACTCCTACGACCAGACACGCTATTGCMGTTAACCAAATCATTTAACTAATCGCCTCTTGAATATTTTTCGATGATTGCTCTTCGGCCGGATNTTTTTGCCTCTTGCCTAGTTGTAGCCAGAGACGTGTTCGATAAGTATACCTCAGTTCAAGGGTTTTTCTTAACAAACTTGTTGCGGATGGGGAGTGAGAAAGAGATGTTGGCAGGCCCGATGATTAGGGCTGGGTGAGTGCAGGTAGATGAATAGGGGTTGCCATTCTTAAGCAGAGTCTGGAAACTGAGCGCTTTTTTACAGGCAACGGATAGGCGGGGGATCTCCGTCAATTGACAATCATGGGCCCATTGCAGCGATATCAACTAGATATAGAGAGTAAGGCGATAACCGCTGATGATGCGCAGCGTGCATTAGTAGGTCACCTACAGAATTTATATGAGCGGATTGTGCAGATGCAGTCTAAGGGTTCGGGGCCGCTACCTTGGTTGAAGCAACGGTTGTTCGCAAACGGTAAGGCCATCGACTCGATTCAAGGACTCTATATTTGGGGTGGAGTGGGGCGCGGCAAAACCTATCTGATGGATGTGTTCTTTGAGAGCCTGCCGGGCGAATCGAAAATGCGCACCCACTTTCACCGTTTCATGCAGAGGGTCCACCGCGATCTAGCATCACTGCAGGGACAAAAAAACCCGCTAGAGAAAGTCGCTGATCAGATAGCGGGGGAATCTCGTGTTTTATGCTTCGATGAGTTTTTCGTGCGTGATATTGGCGACGCTATGATACTAGCAGGCCTGTTGGAGGCCCTCTTCAAGCGGCAGGTGATTTTGGTCGCAACTTCAAATATTGAGCCCAACAGCCTATATGAGGACGGCTTGCAACGGCAGCGATTCCTGCCAGCAATCGCGCTCATTAAAGAACACACGCAAACCGTTGAGATTCAAAGCGGGGTGGACTATCGATTGCGAAGTCTCACTCAGGCTACGCTCTACCACTGCCCCATATTGGCAGACACGGAATCTAGATTGATGGCCTGTTTTCATGAGCTCACGCCTGAGCATGCTCAAGTGCACAAAGGAGCGGAAATAGAGATTCTGGAGCGCCGAATCGGCACGCAATATTGCAGCAAAGATGTTATATGGTTCGCCTTTGAGCAGATATGTGAGGGGGCGCGTAGTGCGTTCGACTATGTGGAACTTGCCAAGATCTATCATGCGGTAATTTTATCTGGGGTCCCGCAGATGCACGAAAACGCGAGTGATAGCGCGCGGCGCTTCATTAGCCTGGTTGATGAGCTTTACGATAGAAAAGTTAAGCTCGTTATTGCAGCTGAAGTACCTATTGCCCAATTGTATAGCGGTGAAAAGCTTCGATTCGAGTTCGAGCGTACGGAGTCTAGGTTGGTTGAGATGCAGTCCGAGGCATATCTTGGAGATCAGCACAGGGCGTAGGCGCTGATCTATCTGGCGCTATCTGGAATACGGGAGGGCATCTCTCTATCGGAAACAAAGGAGGACGTCACCTACTAATAAAACCTGATCCAGCCTTAGTCTGGAGACCGCCTGCATTTGGGAGCGAGTTAATCTTTCCGCAGCCCATGAGAAATCTACATTCTGGGCCTAAATTCGCTTGAGTATTGGGCATCGCTCCGGTAGTATTCGCGCTCCTTAAAGCAAAGCCTAATGACAGAATAATGAAGACTTACAGCGCAAAACCTCGTGAAGTAGACCAGAAATGGCTGCTCGTAGATGCCGAAGGCCAGACTCTAGGCCGCATGGCTACTGAAATAGCGACTCGCCTTCGCGGAAAACATAAGCCTGAGTACACCGCTCATGTCGATACTGGCGATTTTGTCGTTGTCATTAATGCTGACAAGGTCAGGGTAACTGGCAATAAGGCCAAAGGTAAGATCTATTACTCTCACTCTGGCTACCCAGGCGCCTTGAAATCAATGCCTTTCGAAAAGCTACTAGATAAAGCGCCAGAACGCATTATCCAATTAGCCGTTAAGGGTATGCTCCCTAGAAGCCCTCTGGGTCGAGCGATGTTTAAGAAACTTAAAGTCTACGCAGGCCCTGGGCACCCACACGGTGCGCAGCAACCACAGACACTTCAACTTTAAAGAGGTTCGCCTAATTCATGTCTAGCACTCAATATTACGGTACAGGCCGTCGCAAGACCTCAACAGCGAGAGTCTTCCTAACTAGCGGCAGCGGTGCGATTACAATAAATAGTCGTACTCTAGACGGTTACTTCGGTCGTGAAGTAGCACGTATGATCGTCAAGCAGCCACTAGAATTGGTGGAGATGGTTGAGAAATTCGATATTAAGATCACTGTACGTGGCGGTGGTAGCTTCGGTCAGGCCGGTGCTATCAGACACGGAATCACCCGCGCTCTGATGCAATATGACGAAGAGCTGAGACCTGTACTGCGAAAGGCAGGCTTCGTAACACGTGATGCGCGTGAAGTTGAACGAAAGAAGGTCGGTCTACGTAAAGCGCGAAAGAAGCCGCAGTTTTCCAAGCGTTAATACGTGTGATCCAAAAAACGCCGATTTCGTGTTCGAAATCGGCGTTTTTTTTTGCCTGCGAAAATATTTTTTCCTGCTAATTTTCAACAGCATAGAATAGGTTTAGACCACATCCCCACTTGCTAAAAAGTGCAAAATTGACTAATATTCACGCGCTTTGCCGACCCGCCATGGCGGCATTGCTCAAACTCGCGATCGATGAGTCGCGTATCCCGTAAATTCAGGGATATTTCAATTTATAAGCTCGTTCTCAAGGAGAATTTTACGGTGACTGACGACAGTAAAAATGCTGGCCGTAGACGGTTTTTAGTGGGATCAACTTCGGTTGTAGGTGCGATTGGAGTTGTTGGGGCCGCGGTCCCTTTTGTCGGATCTTGGAATCCGAGTGCCAAAGCAAAAGCTGCTGGCGCACCAGTTAGAATAGATATTTCTCGCCTGCAAGATGGCGAGATGTTAGGTCCGATTCCCGCTTGGCGTGGTAGGCCCATATTCATTATCAAGCGTTCGGAAGAAATATTGAGTGCATTGAATGAAGACCCAGATCGATTAACTGATCCCAATTCTGAGGAGCTTGAACAACCTAGCTATGCTCAGAATGAGTACAGGTCACGCACGCCCGATATCATGGTGTTAGTCGGCTTGTGCCCACATCTTTTTTGTTCACCGACTCCGCATATTGAGTTGAAGCCAGAACCTTTCGACACAGAATGGCGGGGCGGCTTCTTCTGTCCTTGCCACGGTTCGCGTTTCGACCTAGCAGGACGTGTGTACAGTGGTTCGCCTTCCTCCCGCAACATGGAAGTACCACCCCATTCTTTCGAGGGAGATAGCATCCTCGTGATTGGTATTGATGAGGAGAACTCGTAATGACTGATACAAAGAACAACGTAAGTGATTCTGCAAAACCGGGACGAGTTATGGGTGCCATGATTGGTCTTGTTGACTGGACTGATGCAAGACTGCCTATCGTGCGTACGTGGAAAACTCACATGAGTGAGTACTACGCGCCTAAGAATTTTAATTTCTGGTATTTTTTCGGCATACTTTCTATGTTGGTACTAGTCATGCAGTTGCTGACTGGTGTTTGGCTGACCATGAATTACACGCCTAGCGCCGAAGCAGCATTTGCCTCGGTTGAGTACATCATGCGCGACGTGGAATGGGGATGGCTACTACGCTACATGCATTCGACGGGAGCATCGGCATTTTTTATTCTGGTCTACATACACATGTTTCGTGGACTAATGTACGGCTCCTATCAGAAACCGAGAGAATTGATCTGGGTTTTTGGCATGGCTATCTATCTGGTGTTGATGATGGAAGGCTTCATGGGCTACGTACTGCCTTGGGGACAGCTGTCCTACTGGGGAGCGAACGTTATTGTCTCTCTCGCCGGTGCCATTCCAGTTATCGGAGACGACTTGCTGGTGTGGGTGCGAGGTGACTATCTCATCTCGGGCGCTACGCTGAACCGATTCTTTGCCTTACACGTTGTTGCATTGCCGATCGTATTGATTGCTCTGGTTGTGCTGCATCTACTTGCGCTTCATGAAGTAGGCTCGAACAACCCTGACGGTATCGAAATCAAGAAGAATAAGGGAGCTGATGGCATTCCTAAGGATGGAGTTCCTTTTCACCCGTATTATACGATGTACCATGATTTGCCGGCAGTCGTAGTATTCCTATTCGTGTTCTGTGCGATTGTATTCTTCGCCCCAGAGATGGGGGGTTACTTCTTAGAGGTCTCTAACTTCCAGGAAGCGAACTCGCTGAAGACGCCAGAGCATGTGCCACCTGTTTGGTACTTCACTCCGTTCTATTCCATGCTACGGGCTGTGACTTATCCCTTGTTGGGGATAGATGCGAAGTTCTGGGGAATGCTAGTGATGTTTGGTGCTATCGCAATTCTCTTCGTACTGCCTTGGCTGGATAAGAGCCCGGTAAGGTCCATGCGCTATAAGGGCACTTATAGCCGCGTTGCACTGCTGCTCTTCTTGGTATCGTTTTTTATTCTGGGAGTGCTGGGTACTCAGTCGATAAGCCCGGGCAAGACTCTGCTCGCGCAAATTATGACGGTCGTCTACTTCGCGTACTTCTTCGCTATGCCTTGGTATACGCGTAAGGAGAAGACAGCGCAGCCACCGGAGAGAGTGACGGGTCGATTTATCTCTATTCCACAGCTAATCGGGTCTATTCTACTGCTTATATTCTTGGTGGCCGTACCGTTGATGCTAACCAGTACTGCCTCAGCTGCTGAGGCGAATCTCGATCTTGAGCATGTTGAGACGGACTTCGATGACAAGGGTTCGCTGCAGCGTGGCTTCAAGACCTACATGAACTATTGTGCGAGTTGCCATGAGCTCGGTTATCAACGTTATGCAAGAACTGCCGAAGATCTCGAGATTCCTGAGGAAGTGGTTGTAGAGAATTTGATTTTCGATGGCTCTTTGATCGGTGACCTGATCGTAAATGCTATGGCGAATAAAGACTCTGAAGGTTGGTTTGGAGTAGCGCCGCCCGACCTGACATTGGTAGGCCGTGTGAGAACACCTGATTGGCTYTACAGCTACCTTAAGGGCTTCTACGCAGACGACTCGAAAACCTTTGGTACGAACAATAAGATATTCGCTAACGTCGCYATGCCTAATGTTTTGCATGAACTGCAGGGCGATGTGGTCTGTGATTCCCATGGCGACCCAGACTCTTCGCACTGTACGTTGGAGCWTATAGAGGGCACTGGTGCGCTTACTCCTGCAGAGTTTGATGCGACTGTCGCCGATTTGGTGAACTTTCTGTACTACGTAGGTGAGCCAATTCGATCCAGACGCAAGGAGATTGGCATTTGGGTTTTAGCATTCCTTAGCGTTCTCTTTGTTCTAACTACGTTAGTAGGAAGAGAGTTTAGTAAGGACTACCATTAACAGGCATTTGTCTAGTGAGGCTGCGCATGGCGCGGCTTCAACGTAGTCGGCAAGAACAGTAAAAACGAATAGATTGAGTTCAAGGGATAGATATGGGTGTTGTAGCAAAAAGATCTTCGATGACGTTTTATTCCGATGGCAAGAGTCACTATAGCCATCGAGTTAGAATCGTTCTAGCAGAGAAGGGCGTGACAGTTGAGACAATTGATGTGGACCCTGACAGCAAACCCGAGGATTTGGCTTCCCTAAACCCTTACAACACGCTGCCGACTCTCGTGGATAGAGACTTAGTGCTGTATGAAGCGGACATCATGATGGAATATCTTGATGAGCGATTTCCTCATCCACCACTGTTTCCAGTCTACCCAGTTGCACGTGCTGAAAGCAGGCTCTGGATCTACCGCATCAAGCAGGATTGGTGTGGTAAAGTTGATGCCTTAATGGCTGGAAAGGGAACGCCTGCGGCACTCGATAAGGCGCGCAAGGAACTACGAGAAAGCTTGCTTTCTATTGCGCCAATTTTCGGTGAAAAGCCGTTCTTTATGAGTGATGAATTTACTATCGTTGATTGCTGTGTGGCGCCAATCCTTTGGCGTCTTCCCATAATGGGCATAGACTTGCCGAAGAATAAAACGACCAAGCCGTTATTGGAATACAGAGATCGTCTGTTCGAGAGGGAATCAATTTTAGAGAGTTTCTCCGAGCAAGAAAAAGAAATGGTCTGAGCTTCACCGAGAGCGAGGAATTCACCATGACCATGAGTTCGAGCAGGCCGCATATAGTTAGGGCGCTCTACGACTGGATCATAGAGAACGACTGCACTCCCTATATTCTTGTGAACGCCTTTGCTGATGATGTAGAGGTGCCACAGGAACACGTCAAGGATGGTCAGATCATCCTCAATATCTCTCCTTCAGCTGTTCAGAGTTTATTTATTCGTGGTGAGGCTATCGATTTTGATGGCCGCTTTGCGGGCATTCCCAAGCGAGTCTATGTGCCAATCTCGGCAGTAATGGGTATCTATGCCAAAGAGAATGGTCAGGGAATGATCTTCGATCCAGAGGCAAGTCTGCCGAAGCCGCCAAGCCCAACAGGGAGCGACGATTCGGGGATAAGAAAAAGCGCGGATTCTAAGCCATCCAAGTTAGGAAAAAAGCCCGCGCTCAGAGTCGTTAAGTAAACTGGATTAGTGTTTGCTTGCCTAATTGATGTATTCGAACACCTTAACTACTCGGGTCACACCCGATACATTGCGGGCTAAGCGCGCCGCATTGTCACCGTTGCTCTGATCGATCAAGCCCATCAGATATACCGCTCCGTTTTCTGCTATCACTCTAACCTGTCCGGATGGAACGCCACTGTTAGCTAGCATGAGAGTGCGCACCTTGGTCGCTATCCAGGTATCGTTGCCGCGTGCAATCATGCTGATCTTACCGGCGACTTCCAATTCATTGTGGATGCGCTTTATCTTAGAGCTGGCTTGGCTCGCTATCTCGCTGGCCTTGTTTTTCAAATCATTCGATGCAACTTGACCGACTAGTAGCACCACGCCGTTGTGGCTGATTACATTGAAGTGGGCTTTTCGAAATTCTGGTTCCTGTGATTTCATGTTGACGATCACTTTGGTTTCGATAGCTTGATCTTCTACGCGGGCTCCCGCAGTTCTCTCCGTCGGGTCCTCATAAATTCCCTGATCGCCAGTAGTCTTAACCAGAATCGCTGTGCAGGAAGTTAGTAGAAGAGTTGCTACTAAGAATAAATTTCCCTTAAGAGACATGAGTGTCATTATTCGTCACCTCCAAATAATTGAGTATCGATAAAATCACATAGGCAGTGAATAATTACCAAGTGAACTTCTTGTATGCGGGCAGTTCGTTTCGAGGGCACGCGTATTTCAATGTCTTGATCTCCAAGCAAGCCCGCCATCAATCCGCCATCGTTACCGCTTAGCACTACCGACAGCATCTCTCGTTCTTGGGCGGCTTTCATGGCGGCCGCAACATTGGCAGAATTTCCGCTGGTTGAGATGGCGAGCAATACATCGCCGGGCTGCCCGAGTGCGCTTACTTGTTTTGAGAAGATCTCTTCATAGCTGTAGTCGTTTGCTATTGCGGTCAGGGTTGAGGTATCTGTTGTTAGCGCCATTGCTGGCAGCCCGGGCCGTTCCTTCTCAAATCGATTTAGCAGTTCCGCTGAGAAATGCTGGGCATCACCGGCAGAGCCTCCGTTTCCGCAACTTAATATCTTGCCGTTGTTTAGGAGGCAATTCACCATAGCCTCGCCGGCTTGGTGAATAGGTTCGATCAGTACCTCAAGTGACTGCTGCTTAACGGCAATGCTGTCTTGAAAATGTTGGCCGATTCGGTCTGCTAATTCCATCTAAATGATTACCCTGTGATTCTCTTCGTGAAACAAATTCGTGCAATAAAAAGTATTCTTATATATCGGCCGTTAGCGCGCCAATATTTACTGTTTCGAGACTCTTTCTTTGGCTTCCCTTGAATAAGACTGGCAGTAGCAGGTGAAAGTTTCAGTAAAATGCATTTTTAATCCAATCAAAGCGCAGTTCTGCTGTGTGAGTAGCATCTGTAGAAGCGTGTGTTAGGCCAATGACATCGAAGCGGCAGTTGCTGGATTGTAGCTGTGGATGAGCTTGCAAGTAGTGCGCTGCTGTAAGGCGAATTTTTTTCTGTTTAACGGCTGTCACGGAGCTTAATGCGCCGCCGAAATTCTCGCTGCGACGATAGCGAACCTCTACGAATACCAAGGTGTTGGAATCGGCCATGATTAGATCGATCTCGCCGTAGCGTGATCGATAGTTCTTGCAGAGTAGTCTCAGGCCAAAAGACCTAAGATAACGCGCCGCCTTCGACTCCGCTGCATTGCCAAAGGCTTGGCTATTAATGAGTCGTGTAAATTGCACGCGTGCTCCGTCTGCCTCTAATTAGCGAGGACTGCCTTGTCATGACCACGAATCAGCTCACTGAATTCGCCGGTTAGAGGTGGATGTAGTGCTAGCCCAATCCTTTGGGGTGCAGTCATCGGTGGAAGGGCTTAGTCTGAGGTAACGTCCGGGCTCTCTTGTAATGTGGCTTTTCCATCGATGAAACGAGCAACTTCTAGGCGACGGTGAATGCGACCGTTGCTGTCCATGCTAAGAATACCGGTGGCGCCCTGCAGTGAAGTAACATCTTCCTCGTTAAACTGCTGTAGGCGAGAATACAGGCGAAAACTATCTATGCCCATTGCTCGGAAGCGTTGCACCGGCCCTTGAGCGGGCCGCAGGCTAGATGCAGCACTGGATTTTAAGGGGTCGTAGTCAGCCAATATCCAAGGTGCATCGGTAAATACAATACCGTTTAGATCCTGATTCGCGCTTTGATTATCTAGGCCATCATAGATAGAAGGCAGGGAGTAGACGGGTATGTCACCTGCGAAGTAGAAGGCGAGGGTAGGTTTTATTTGTCGACCCTCTCTCGGATTGGCGATTAGAAAAATAAAGTCGATATCGCGCCTACGCCGGGGTGTGAATTCTACGCTAGACCTTGGTAGCAGCTGCACTAGTCGGTCTCTGCGTGACTCGCTGGAATCGATAGCCATCAGCCTCTTAATCACATCAGCGTAGTCATTGTCGCCACTGAACGTCGACTGTGAAACTAAGTGGCCGCCCCTGTCTATCCAGCGGTTTGCGAACGCTTGTTGTAGACGTTCATAGTCGCTAGATTGAGGGGTAATGATCGCGGCATTCCTATGCCCGGCCTGCCAGGCTAATTTAACTGCTTGCTCGATTTCATCTTCGGGGGCGAGTCCAAATTGTGTGAGGTTCGTCGAAATACTGTCATTCTCATCCGCATAATTAAGGGCGAGGGTAGGCACCGGTAGTTCATTGAGTTGTTGCAGCTGATTGACTAGGCGCTTGTAAAGCGGCCCGATTATAAGGTCGGCACCACTGGCAACAGCGGCATCATAGATTGGATATACGGTTGTTTGATTRCTGCTATCGAARACTGAAATTYTGGGCACATCCCGAGAKACGTCGAGTGCGGCATARTAGGCGCTTAGGAAGCCTTCCTGAATCGCCTTCCCRGCAGAGTCTTGTAAKGGGAGTATGAGCGCAATGTGTTTTGGTCGCTGCTCCCAGACYTGTGCTAGCTTTTCTAAGCGCGATGGCAGTTGTTGGGCTGCGGGATGTTGGCTCCATATTCTTTGCCACTGGGTAATGGCATCTAGCTGGGAGCGTATGCTGTACGCCTCGGACGTTACGACGCGGGCAAGCTCAACCCAGCCCCGTGACTGATAGTTATCTGCAGTATTGGCGAAGTTATTGAGCTGCGTTGAGGAGAAGCTGTTGATGGCGTCCCAAATTTTATTGTGGACGCTGAGGTTGGCCCTTGGGTTGTTTTGGTTTGCGTTACCAAGCTGTAAATAGGCAGACAGGGCCTCTTCGTACTGTTCGTTTTCTTGATAGACGGCACCGAGTAGAAGCAGGTATTCCTGCAGTAGTTCGGGTCGACTCTCCAGGCTTGTGGGGTCTGTCGATGACAATATGGCCAATGCATCTGCAATTCGCTTAGCGCTCAGCGCAAGTCTTGCATCTAATAAGGATGCTCGCAGTTGCAGGTGTTCGGGATAGTTCGCCAGATTACTGAGCAGGATCGATTGCCGCGTGGCTAGCTCGAGGCTGCCCTCTTCGATTAGTGCCTCGAGTGCCAGTACGCGCAATTCTGCCGATTCAACTCCGGCCGAATTGTCTGCCGCTCGAAGTAGCTCATCTATTGAGGCACCTTGTGGATTAAAGGCTGGCGTCGATTGCTCGGGAGTATTGGTAATCGAGCCGCATGCCTGCAAAAGAATGAATAACAGTAGCAATCTTGCTTTACGCRCWGGRGCTAAAAAGATAGGGGYTAAACACATAAGGGCTAATTTCATCTTTGTGCCGGRGGCTTTGTCTGCTAAGTTGTGCGCTGGTTTTTAAAGACTAATACACTTCATTAGGGACAGCAATTTATTCGCTATATGCAGTTGYCYAAATGAGATTCGCTAAAGAAATAGTTTGATTGAGAAGYTCGGCCAATGAGTGATTCCGGTACYTTATATATTGTCGCYACGCCCATCGGAAATTTAGATGATATCTCRAGGCGTGCTATTCAGATTCTAAATGATGTGGATCTAATCGCGGCAGAAGATACTCGTCACAGTAAAAWATTGCTACAGAGCATACARGTYGATACTCCGGTAGTTTCCCACCACGATTTTTCTGCAGACAGTGCYATAAGYCGRATTCTYRMTAAGYTGGAGTCCGGCAGYTCGGTTGCCTTGATATCGGATGCGGGGACACCGTTGATATCTGACCCTGGCTACAAGCTGGTTAATTTGGCGCGRCAGAGAAACCTYTCTGTTATTCCCATTCCAGGTGCGAGCGCACTGATCTCGGCATTAAGTGTTTCAGGGCTCGCCACCGACAGGTTTACTTTTGAGGGTTTTCTGCCCAGCAAGGCGATTGCAAGGCAGAAAAAGCTGCTGTCTTTAGCGGCTGAGCAACGCACGATGGTGTTCTATGAGTCGACTCACAGAATTATGGAAAGCCTTATGGATATGAGTGCGGCATTCGAGGCGCAGCGCTTAATATTTATCGGTCGAGAACTGACAAAGCGATTTGAATCGCATTTTCTCGGTACGGCGGCAGCCTGCGTTGAGTGGCTTGGCGGGGATGTAAATCAGCAGAAGGGTGAATTCGTCGTCATCGTGGCTGGCTGCGACGAGCAACTCGAAGAGGCGCGTAAGCATGAGCAGGCCATGGATATTGTGCGATTGTTGAAGTCAGAAGTTTCGATGAAGAAAGCGGTAAGTCTGGCAAGCAAGATAAGTGGTGCGCGCAAGAATTTGTTGTATGAGGCGGCACTGAAGGAGCTGGTCGAGAACGAGGATTAGACTGTTAGCTAATTTCAGTTGTAACCGGTGGGTTTCTCCTTTAGTCTTCGCCCCGAGTCAGCCGGGCAATTGCTGTCTTTAGCTCTTCGTTTGTCGACTATCGATTTACGAGGAAATCGACAGAGGAAAGTCCGGGCTCCATAGAGCAGGGTGCCAGGTAACTCCTGGGGGGTGTAAACCCACGGCTAGTGCAGCAGAAAGTATACCGCCTCAAAGCCTTCGGGCGCAGGGGTAAGGGTGAAAAGGTGCGGTAAGAGCGCACCGCGCGACTGGTAACAGTTCGCGGCAAGGTAAACCCCACTCGGAGCAAGGCCAAATAGGAATCCACAGATGCTGCTCGCATTGGATTCGGGTAGGCCGCTAGAGACCTGTGGCGACACAGGTAGTAGATGAATAATTGTCCTCGACAGAACCCGGCTTATAGGCTGGCTCAAAAATTCCACGAAGTCCCCATATCGCGGGAGTTGTAGAGGTAGCAAGGCACTCCAGATACGCGAGTGCTAAAAATGCTACGACCTCTGCTACAAAAACGAGGTGATATATACCACTTCAGATGGACTGTTCCTCTCGATTTACGCCCAATTCTAAAGCGGCGAGAACTCACTAGATCTTTGAAAACTTCCTCTAAATTGGCTGCTT
Source organism: bacterium (assembly GCA_002401225.1). Lineage (GTDB taxonomy): Bacteria > Planctomycetota > Phycisphaerae > Phycisphaerales > UBA1924 > UBA1924. Next base: position 5,684 of record NVSM01000041.1, on the reverse strand, counting down.
TATCAGAAGCGGCTGAGTTATATTCAATTGTCGAAAAAATTGGAAATATTAGAAGGTTGTACCAAGTGGGCAAATTGAGCAAAGAGTCACTGGATTATCAGCTTCAACAAATTTGGAATCAAGTAGGGCATGGTCGCTTAGACCCTCCTGCAAATAAGCCTTTGACACAAGTACAGGAAGACAACGACAGGCTTTATAGAAAGCTCAGAGCCTTATCAGTAAACCCAAATGCTTCTGTAGAGAATCATCAATTAATGAAGCTTCTTGGGCCAGAGGGGGCGATAAGTGTTAGTTATACGGAAGGTGCTGTAAAGCGCCGCTATAAACGAGTGTTAGCCGAGGCATTAGAGGGGCATGGCTTAGAATTTGATGAGGAAGATTTGGAAGTTTTAGTCAATCAATTGATACAAGCACAGGCTTATTATGCTCAGCGGATGAATGATTTTCTAGACGTAGGAAAGCCTATTCAATCTGCGACCTTTGTAACACCTATAGTTGTTGATGAGTCTCAGGTGAAATTCGTTAAGGATGCAACACCCATATTTAGTATATTTTACGAGCGTTGGTTAAAACGGAAAGTTCAGAAGGGTCTTTCTGACTCTCTTGCATCCGAATATGAAAGGTTCTATCGCGATTGGGTAGATAGGATGGAAGACAGGCCCTTAGATCGATATAGGAAGGGAGATATTCGAGAGTTCATACTAGACTGCTCTTTAGCCCCTAAAAGAAACCTTAAACCATACAAGGGCAGGCCGCTATCAGAGCTGCTTGAGCTAGAAATTCCAGCAGAGCATAGGGTTGCTAAGAAGACTGCTGATGAGGTGCGTAAGTGGCTTCAGGGGGTGTTCTCATTAGCTGTTACTGAAGAGTTAATTGAAAACTTCTAAGTTAAATTACATTTAAACTTTTAGTTTCAATAGTTGGCAGTGTAGAATGACACACGCTATAAATATAGTGTGATTTATTATTATTTTATCTTTTTCGTCAATTCAATGGAGAATTGCTGTGCAAGAAAATGTACTTTGGTATGAAAACTTAGGAATGGGTGATGTTGACCGCGTTGGTGGTAAAAATGCATCACTTGGGGAAATGATTTCAAACTTAGCGAATGTTGGCGTACAAGTTCCGACCGGTTTTGCCACGACTTCTTTTGCTTTTAATGAGTTTTTAGAGCAAAGCGGTATTAATGAAAAAATATACCAACTGCTTGACACTCTGGACGTTGATGATCTTAAAGCACCAGCAAAATGTGGAGAAATCATTCGTCAGCGGATAATAGACACCCCTTTCTTGCCACAAATGCAGCAAGACATTGAACAAGCTTACACAAAACTTGCTGGCGAATTTGCAGACGATGCTTCATTTGCCGTACGTTCTTCGGCTACCGCTGAAGATATGCCCGATGCTTCTTTTGCTGGGCAACAAGAAACCTTCTTAAACGTTGATGGCATTGAAAACATCATTCATTCCATCTCCAACCATTAAACACTGTTGTTTTGTTTTTTTTATGTAATTTAGCTTATCTTCTGGAGACAGATTAAATAAAAGAGTAGACTTATCATTGAAAATGTCAAATATTGGGTGATTTTCTTTTTTTTGATCTCCTGTTAGTAAGCTGATATCAAAAGACTTTTGAAGGTTTTGAATAAGTTTTTTTACACCTTGCCTTGGTTGGTCAAAATATGAAAAAGAATGGACTATTTTGTCATTAATAGTTATGTATGTTTTTGATAAACAATAGTTTTTCTGTTTACTTGTAAAGCAATGTTTAGCCTTACCTATTTTGATAGTTTTTTCATTAAAAATGCCCGTTATTCCAAGTCCTTCTAGTTCTAAAAAGTCAGAGTGTACTAAAGTACTGACTTTAGAAAGTTCTGAAACAATTTTAGTACAAATAGGATGTTGTGACAAAATGGCACAACTTTTGATGAGTGATAAGTGCTCATTTGTCAAAGTGGAGTTTTGAAATATACCTAAATTTATTTGGGTTAAAGTACCTGTTTTGTCAAAAATAATATGTTCAATATCATAAAACTTTTCAAGAGTCTCTGATTTTTTTAGAAAGAGCCCATGTTTTGATAAAATGCGTTGAGCGTTGGATAGTGTGTATGGTTTAGATAAAGCCAGAGCACAAGGACAAGCAACTATTAGTATAGAAGTCATATGTAAAATAGCTAAATCAAAAGAAGTCGGTAGCCATATGAAAAATGTAATAATAGCTAAAAGAATAACAATGATTGAAAATATGAAGGCAAAAGGAAACTTTTCTTTTTTGTCAGAGCTTTTGATGTCTTCTAGCTCTTGCCAAAGTTTCATAAGATAGCTCTCTTTTGCTGAGTTTTCTGATTGTATAAAAATACTAGAGTTTTCAACTAAGCCACCTGCTTTTATATCTTCTCCTTTTTTAAGATTTACTGATGGAAACTCACCCGTTATAAACGAATAGTTAATTTGAGCTTCGTTTGATAATAAAGTACCGTCACATGGTATAATCTCTTTACTACGTATTAAAACTTTTTGTCCTTTGACTAGCTTGTCTAAAGGGATTGTTTTAAAATTTTCATTTTCTTCAATTGTAATACCAAGTGGTAAAAAAGAATTGAAATTTCTATCAAAATTTAATTTTTTAAAACTTCTTTTTTTTACCCACTCTCCTAAAAGAAGAAAAAATAAAAACCCACAAAGAGAGTCAAAATAAAGCTGTCCAGAGTTAGTAAATAAAGCATAAATGCTAGTAAAAAATAAAGATAAAATACCAAGTACTATAGGTACATCCCAATTAACTATACCAAATTTAAGTGATTTACTAGCAGAGTTAAAATATGGCTTTGCCGAAAAGAAAACTACAGGGAGAGTTAAAATAAAGCTTATATAATCAAATGCTTTTTTAATAGTGGGAGTGACTTCTCCAGGGCTGAGGTACTCAGGCAAAGCAAGGGTCATTGTGTTTATAAGACAAAATGCGGCGACTCCAAGTCTAATTAATGTCTCTAAGTTTTCATCTGTAGTTTGGGAGCTATTTGTTTTTTTGTTGTCAAAATTGAGTTCGGTTTCATAGCCAAGTTGATAAATTTGTGAAATAATTTGTGATAAATCAACAATTTTTGGACAATAATTAATTGTAAGTTTTGATTGAAATAGATTACATCGACTTGACTGAACTCCATTTAAAATAGAAGGTAGTTTTTCAAGTAACCAAACGCATGAACTACAATGAATACTTGGTATAAGTAAGGTTATTTTTGCGACTTTTTCACTGTAAAACTCATGGATAGACTCTAGTAAATCAAGATCATCAAGATATGAAAAATCTTTATTTTCTTGTTTGTTAGTAATGACAGTACCAGGAGTTTTTTGAAGTTCGTAGTAGTTATTGAGCCCATTATCAGATAAAAATTGATAAACTACTTTACAGCCATTACAACAAAATATATGAGCTTTTATTGAGAAACTCTGATTGTTAGTAATTTCTCCACAATGGGTACATATTAAAGGATTTACATTCATTCATTTAAATATTAAGTTTTGTTGATTACTTTTGTAAAGAATGGACTGAATTTTAACGTATAAAAATATTGGAAGACTATATTAATTCATATAAATTAGGAGTATATTTAGCTTAAATTAGAGAGGATGTAATGAGAAAAAACACATTAGAAAAAATTGTATTAGTTGTATGTATAATGGTACCTATATTCGTACTTTGTTTGCCTACAAGTATGATTCCAATTGCTGGTATAACTTTAATTCAACATAGATTATTAGCAATATTTATATTAGCGGTACTTTTTTGGATATTTGAACCTATTGAAATACATGCAACCTCTGTTTTGATTATTTTTTTAGAGTTGATTTTTTTATCGGATAAAGGTCCTGTTATTTTAGTTAATAAAATCAAAGATTCATCTTCTTTGATTGACTATAAAGAAATTTTATTTTGTTTTTCTTCTCCAATTATTATGCTTTTTTTAGGAGGATTTTTTTTAGCATTGGCAGCAAGTAAATATGGAATTGATAGAAAAATGGCTCAGATATTACTAAAACCGTTTGGAGTTAAGACAAATATAGTTTTATTCGGAATGATTATGATTACTGCTATTTTTTCAATGTTTATGTCTAATACAGCTACAACTGCTATGATGTTAGCCATTTTGATACCTGTGGTCTTAGGATTAGACTCAGATGATCCTTCCAGAAAATCGTTTGCTTTAGCAATCCCATTTGCTGCAAATATAGGAGGACTGGGTACACCTATTGGAACTCCACCAAATGCTGTAGCATTAAAATATTTAATTGGAGACAATAGTGTTTCTTTTTTAGAGTGGATGAGTTTCGCTGTACCTTATGTATTATTTTTTTTAATAATACTTTGGTTCTTATTATTATTTTTTTTCCCTCCAAAATGCTCAGAGATTCATATAAAATTTGATGATAATTTTGTATGGACAAAAGATAGACTCTTGGTCGCTTTAATTTTTTTCATAACTATATTTTTATGGCTGAGCTCTGGTTGGCATGGAGTAAACTCTTATATTGTAGCTTTATTTCCTGTGACTGTATTTTCAATGACTAGATTAGTAAATATAAGTGATATGCATAAATTAGCGTGGGATGTTCTTTGGTTGGTTTCTGGAGGTATAGCTCTTGGTTTTGCTCTAGAAAAAACAGGTTTGAGCAGAACTTTTATAAATAGTATAGATCTTAGTGTATATCATCCAGTTGTATTAGTTGCTTATTTATGTACTCTGTCTTTAATAATGGCAACATTTATGTCTAATACGGCAACTTCTAATTTAACTTTACCAATTGCAGCTGCTTTTAGTTCAGAGATAGTTGGATTAGATGCATTTGGAGGACAGAAAATGTTAATTATAGCAGTTGCATTTTCTTGTTCTTTGGCGATGTCATTACCTGTTAGTACACCTCCTAATGCTATGAGTCATGCTAGTGGATTGATAAATGTACGTGAAATGAGTAAATTAGGAGTTTTAGTAGGGGCTTTAGGTTTAATAGGCTTAGCCTGTCTTGTATCGATTTTATTAATGTTGGACTTTTTTTAGTATTAAATTTGGCATAGTTTCTGCATAGTTTTTAGTGTAATGACCAAAGGAGGTCAAAATGGATGTAATTGAAATTATGAATACAAGAGTAGTAACAGTTAATGAAAATATGTTGATTTTAGATGTCAGAAATATAATGATGGAAGAGGATATTACAGCTTTACCAGTTGTAGATAAACTTGATTGTTTATCAGGTATAATCACCCAATCTGATTTATTTACTTTAGAAAACTTATATCTAAGGAATGATAATTATAATAAAGATCAGATCAAAGGCGTTAAAGTTAAAGATGTTATGACAAAAAGTGTAATTACAATTAACAAGTCTGTTAGTGTTGAAGAAGCAGCGAATAAAATTTTGTCTAATCATATTCATCGTTTAATAGTAACTGATGGGCAAAAAATAAATGGAATAGTTAGTTCTACAGATATATTGAAAGCAATTTTAGATAAATGACATACTAACTAATAGCAGAATAAAATACTATTCAAATTGATGCTAAAGGGATAGATTATGAATGACAAGTTTCATGCTTTTAAATTTTCAGCCTCTAATCATATTGCTCAAAATGTAAATATGCAATCTAGCTATATTTTTTATATTTTAATTATTTTATTAATAGT
>NVSM01000040.1 GCA_002401225.1 bacterium | reverse complement strand
CTGAGTCAACGAGCAGATCGATCATCTCCCGGATCACGGTGTCACGGTCGGCGGAGCCGAGCTGGGCAACGATGGAGTTTGGCAGGACAATTTCCGTCAGTTTCATGTTCTATCCTATGCGCCAAACCCGGTCGGGCGTGATACTTATCTTGAGATGTGCGATTGCCCTTTATCGGGTAACCATTTTGTTCTTTTCACGATGRTCGTTRAGYTGRCGYSCGRCYTTGSWGATCGCRTCGTCGATSACGAGATASAGATCRTGCCCKTCKGCTTTGGCRAGRAAATCRGKGTGATTGAYGACATCAACCGCGATTTCGACTGARWAYGACTCTTTTGCGGTGTTTTCTTTCCAGAACTTGAKRTCGATYTGTTGGACGAGATCGYTGAACTTWTCGAGCTTTTTYRCYTTGGATTCGGCGTGMTTWCGAATGGCATCRGTCACTTCGATGCYGTGWAGTCCTACAACATTGRTACGCANTWTTGACCTCCTRAGAAATCTMTGTKGGCWWSYCKGWTKGCTGAATCCGTCCAGCTCYGGGTKCCTAWCCGTCTCATTCTAKGTTAAAYGGGCATGAATTGCACGCRAGAAATSMRTACAWCMKYKGSCTTTRTCCGGTTATRMSGAGAATCMSRCCATTTCCGTGCAAAGASSGSGTTTGGCCCATACACTGGCAGTCGATGTCTGCACGAATGTTTCGAAACTTGATTCAGTATGGGTTGCTCTTGGCGATCCTTTTTATACTTGGGCTCTTCCTGCTCTAYCCGATCGGGCTCACDGTCCGCGGCGGRTTCGCTGCGGATGTCGCTACGGGCGARGGWYGGACGCTTGATCATYTGATCTTGGTGTTCAAAGACCCGACGCGKGTSGCGGGRATTGTCAACGCGTTTAAGATCGCGGTGGCGGTGACCACCTTGTGCATTATTATTTCATTGCCTTTGGCGGTGTTGAGTGCTCGGTTTAACTTYCCGGGCAAGAAGATACTCAATGCGTCRATCTTGGTGCCTTTGATCTTGCCTCCATTYGTRGGKGCSATYGGYATCMGGGCRYTGCTCGGACGCGAGGGCGCGCTCAACGCGTTGCTYGGGACKGACTGGGATGTRYTGGGRACTTCGAAGTTCTGGGGCGTGGTYGCGGTGATGGCWYTGCATCTGTATCCGATYATCTATCTCAACGCGACTGCKTCRTTGGCGAACCTTGATCCTGCGCTTGATGARTGTGGCGAGAACCTTGGCGCGAGYTGGCTRAAGCGRTTTGTCAAAATCACCATGCCTTTGATCCGCCCGGGCATCTTYGCGGGYGCGACGATTGTGTTTATCTGGAGCTTYACYGAGCTTGGCACGCCTTTGATGTTYGATTATTACGATGTGACCTCGGTKCAGATTTTYTATNGGCTTAANRGATGTGCAGAACAACGCCGAGCCGTATGCGTTGACGCTGGTGCTTTTGGTTGCYGCGATCTCGTTYTAYYTGCTSGGCAAGTTTATCTTTGGYAAAAARGGSTACGCGATGTACTCCAARGCATCGACCGCCRAYRCCGARACYCAACTCACCGGCRTRTGGGGYTGGYTGGCGACATTGGCCTTTGGYAGYGTGATCGTGATCGCGGTSATGCCTCACCTTGGGGTGGTGYTGACGAGTATCGCCGARCCKGGATCGTGGTACGCGACGGTGCTGCCTAAGGATATTACGGGCTCGCACTTTAACGAAGCGTTGACATCACCTGAGTCATTCAACTCAATCAAGAACTCGCTGATGCTTTCGCTGATTGCTATGGTCTTGAATATGGGCTTTGGCGTGGTTATTGGATACATCATTGTGCGGACGACGATCAGGGGTCGTGGGTTGCTCGATGCGTTGTGTATGCTGCCTTTGGCGGTGCCTGGGCTGGTGATGGCGTTTGGGTATGTCGCGATGACACTGCGTTGGCCGTTTGGTAATGGGGATATTCTCGAAGGCACCTTGCAGGTGTTCGGGACAAACCCGAATCCGTTCCCGCTATTGATTATTGCATATGCGATTCGTCGTTTGCCTTATATTGTGCGATCGACGGTTTCAGGGCTTGAACAAACCTCGGGCGAGCTTGAAGAAGCTGCGGTGAATCTTGGCGCGACGCGGGTGACTGCGGTGCGCAAGGTGATTATCCCRTTGATTATGGCSAACCTGATCGCSGGCGGGTTGYTGGTCTTYAGCTTCTCGATGCTYGARGTMTCRGATTCRTTGATYCTSGCYCAGCGGAGCGATCACTTCCCGATCACGAAGATGATCTTYGAGTTYACSAAYCGRYTGGGYGATGGKATYTAYATCGCSAGYGCGATGGGTGTGTGGGGCATGACGCTGYTGACGATCACGCTMTTYGGTGCGTCGTTGATGCTCGGCAAGAAGCTTGGGTCGATCTTCCGCGTGTAGTGCTTCTGAATGTTTGGAAATCTCTATGAATGAAGAACATCAGTACGCTATTGACCGAGCGACACGATTGATTCGTGGGCATGCCCAGGGCACGCTGTTGGTTGATGCTTGCCCGCACAAAACGCTTTATATGATCGATCCACATACGGGTTCGCTTGTTCTTACGATCGAAGAAGACATGCTCGAAGGCGAGGATGTCGTGTTTGTTCTTCCCGAAGACACATTCGACGCGCCAATACGGATCAGCCTTGATCTCACGACAAGTATTGATGAAGAAGCCTGCGATCGGTTCTTGGCGTATCACCTGCATCAGCCTCGCTCAGTTTGGGTGCATGGGAAGATCAACTTTGCCAAGCTTGAATCGGGCGAAGTAATTAGCCAAGAAGAACTTGAAATTCCAAACGGGCTAATGAGGGAGCATTCTGGGCTGTGTAGGAAGCTCAACAACGATCGCAAGGCATTGCGGATGGTGTGCCGGCTGTTGGCCAAGGCGGACATCGAAGAACCGACCGCGGTGGGAATCGATCTGATTGGGTTTGATGTGCGCGGCTCCTTTGGTGTGGTGCGTGTGGAGTTTCCTTCGCCTGTCCAGAACGCGACGCAGGCGGAGGATGTGCTCGCGGCGCTCTTTGGAAGCATTCTGTGAACACCGAACGCGCCAACTTGCGCGAAGGGCATGCACATTTGTTTCAACTCGGGCGATCGTTGCACATGGTTGATCTGTGCAACTGCACCACACGCGAAGAGATGATCGAGTTGCTCGCGGCACGCGCGAAGAAATCCGAACCCAATGAATGGATCCTTGCGCATGGGGCACGACCTGATGGATGGAGTGATCCGATTTGGCCGACGCGTCAGGAGCTTGACCGGGCGTGCGATGGGCGGGCGGTGGTCGCGTGGTGCTTTGATTATCACAAGATGGTTGCGTCGTCGAGTGCGCTCACCAAGGCAGGAATCACCGGCGAGAGTAGGTTCGATTCTGGGCGTGTTGAACTCGATGGCAATGAAAACCCAACGGGTGTATTACTCGAACATGCAGCCCTCGCGATGTGGAGTGCGGTGCCCGAGCCGGGGGAATCGAAGCGGATCGGGCTGGTGCGCGATGCGTGTGTGCATCTTGAGGCGATGGGCTATGTCGAGATGCACGAGCTCAAGACGCAGCCTTGGGTTGGTGGGGTGTTGAGTGATTTGTACAACGCGGGCGAGATCAAGATTAAATCGGTGTTGTTCCCGCTGATGAAAGATTTGCGAGAAACAATCGCAGCATCGAGCGATTGGAACACAGGCGCGGTGACGCTTGGTGGCGGAAAAATATTTGTTGACGGCACCTTTAACTCGCGTACCGCGTGGATGCTCAAACCATTTGCTGATGGGCATGAGGATTACCCGTGCGGCACACCAATGATGAAGACCGGGCAGATCGATCGGATGCTCGAAATTTGCAAAGCACACAGCCTGCCGCTCGCTGCCCATGCGATCGGCGATGGCGCGGTGCGGGCGGTGCTTGATTCGATCGAACGCACAGGCTGTGCGCATACTGGATGCAGGATCGAGCACGCGGAGCTGATTGATGAATCGGATATTCATCGGTTCAAGGAACTGGGCGCGATTGCGTCGTTGCAGCCTTGTCATTTGTTGCCTGATATTGAAGCGCTTATGCGTGCGGTACCCAATCGGCTCGATCGGGTGTTCCCGATCAGAGAGTTGATTGAATCAGGAATGGAGCCGGGCGTTGATCTGATCTTTGGGTCTGATGTACCGATCGTGCGTGCGAATCCGGGAGATTCGATTCAGGCGGCGGTGCATCGTCGTCGTGTTGGGATGGATGAATCGCAGGCCATCAACTTTGATCAACGGATCAACGAAGAACAGGCTTGGGCTTGCTTTGGATTATGATTCTGTTTGTTGAAGTTCATCGAGCGGGATCGTCAGCAAGAACTCTGCGCCGTGCCCTCGCCGTTTTGTGAGGATGAGACCGCCGTCCATTTCCTTTGCCAGCCCGCGCGAGAGCGCGAGTCCTAAGCCCAAGCCTGATCGTGCGTTTGATAATCCTCGCCATCCGCGTTGGAACTCGCCGAAAATTCGTGCGCCTTCGCCGGGCGCAATGCCTGGTCCGTGATCCGCGACGAGCATTTCGAGCATGTTCTCGTTGATGGTGATATCAAAGTGAATGCGCGTGTCTGCGTCTTCAATAGAAGCCTCTGATTGCTCATCGGTTTCAGCCGGAGCGGCATATTTACAGGCGTTTTCAACAAGATTCATGATAATCCGCTCGACCGCATGGGGATCGACTGTGAGTGTTCGATCTTGGTGCGCTTCGAGATCGAGCGATACGACGAGGTCAAGATTGCTCTGCTGGGCCCGGCGTGCCAACGCAGGACGGAACCGCGCGACGAGCGCACCGGGCGAAAGAGTTTGCACACCAGCGGCTTTATCCTTTGAAGATCGTTGACGCGTAAGCCTYGCATATTCGAGCACATTTTCAACAATACCGGTCAAGCGTTCGGATTCACGCTTGAGGATTTGGAGATATTCGGTGCGAACTTGTTCGTCGGTCACCATGCCGTCGGCGAGCATCTGGGAATAGAGTCGAAAGGTGGTAAGTGGCGTGCGGAGTTCATGGGTCACCGCGCTGACAAATCTGCCGCGTCTTTCACTCAACACAATTGCTGCGCGAAGCACCGCGCCGACCGCGATGATCGTTGCGAGGATGGCGATCCATGTAACGAGCAACCCGACCGTCGCAGGTGACCATCGCCAAGAAATAACTGCTGCGTTTGCTGGCGGAATGAACTCGACTGGTATTGTTGCGAGTTGGTAGCCACCGATCATTGACGATCGCGGGCCGGTGACCGCGACGAGTGATGCACGGGGCATGACATCGTTTACCGATTCGAGCAAATCTGCTCGCAATGCTATCCAATCGAGCCATACCCCTTGTATTACAGGCTTTCCATCAATAACCGCAGAGCGAACAAGCACGAGTYGCTTCGTTCCGGTGTCGTCGGCAATCCATCGAGGGCGAAGCGTACCGATACTTTGATCGACTTGCTTTGATTGGTCTTTGAAGACCTTGCCAAGATCAAAGGCTGATGATGAAAGATCATTTACCCCTGGAAGAAGCAGGCTCTCGTCCGCACCTTGCATCTCAAACTGAATTCCTTGCTCCTCCGCTTCCTGACCAGAATCTGCATACTGCTCGTACTCATTCTTCAAAGATCTATCTTGAAGAGTAGTTTGTGTTGCGATGTCTGCGACACGCTTGCGCGCGGCATAATCTGAATCTGTCTTTGTAGCAGACAGCCCAGCTCCATCGGTATTTGACGAGTCTGCTCGGTCATTAAGGATCTCTTTGATCGGGGGGGCGGATGATATTTTTTTGCGCTCTGAATCAGCAGAAGGTTTCGACTTGTTGAGCAGCATGGCAATCTGCCCCACAGCCTTCTTGTCGTCCGCTTCCTCGGGCTGATCAAACTCAAAATAAGAGTTTGCAAAAGAGTAGTTCAAACCTGCCGTCTGGGGATCAATCTGGCGATCAGCGTTTGCATTGAGCAGCCAACTCGACCGCGAGCCTTCGAGCGATTTGTAATCGGCAAGCGGACGCGATGCTTCAATCGCAAGAATCGGAGCCATTCGCGAATCCATCCGCCAGAGCGCCCGACGGATGGATTCTTGTCGCGATGCTTGAACCTGTGCGGTGGCTTCGCGTTTTTCGAGCGCGACAACCTCGACCGATACCCACGCCAAAGCTGCCAACGCGAGCGCGACGCTGCTCCAAAAAATCAACCAGGTCATCACGCGCCGGGTATTCATGGGGAGTCCTCATTAGTGCTGTCCGGGGTGGCGAGCATGTAGCCCTTGCCTCGTACGGTCTTGATCACGCTGGGGTTTGTTGGCTCATCATCAAGCGTTTCTCGAAGACGCGCGATGGTCATATCGACCGTGCGGGTGTGCGTACCCCTTGGATCTAAGCCCCAAACGGTCTGGAGGAGTTCTTCTCGCGACACCGCCCTACCGGCGTTTGATGCCAAAAAACCAAGCACTTCGCATTCGCGTTCGGTGAACGACTTACGGATACCTCCGGGCAGCACAACCTCGCGGCGTTCGAAATCGATCTCTCTGCCTGCGATCGTGACGGTCGATCGGCTTGTGGGTCTTCCGGGCGATCGGCGAAGCACGGCTTCGACTCTTGCAAGCAGTTCATCAATACTGAATGGTTTGACGATGTAGTCATCGGCGCCGAGCTTGAGTCCTTGGATGCGATCGTATTCTTCGCCTCGGGCGGTGAGAAAAATCACGGGTTGCGACGGCTTGACCTTGCGCAACTTGGCGAGCACCTCGAGCCCGTCCATCTTGGGCATCATAATGTCGAGCAACACCAAGTCGGCATCGGTCGATAAAATAAGCTCCAAACCTGCGACGCCATCGGCGGCGTGGTGGGTGGTGTATCCAGAATATGACAACGCGTCGGCGAGCCCTCGCCGAATCGCGTCGTCATCTTCAACAACAAGAATAATGCCCAATGACATAGAGGCTCCTGCTTACTCGAAATCATACCGTACAATATAAGTCACAATCACTTCGCCGTCTTTTTCAACCGTGACTGGAATGTGCATCGTGCGCGAATCGAGCATCTTGTGATTATGGGAAATCTTGGTGATCTTCGCATTTGTCCAACGATAGAGATGCTCTTGAATTTGCACTTCTACCGATTGATCTTTATGATTGCGAATCTTGATCTCGAAGGATTCAACAATCCAKTTTTTTCCRCGCGTGAACGMGRYYTGYCKGCGTTCRCCMACRACATCAAAYGCGTTGCCGAGCTTGATCATGATTTYTTCGTNCTTTGGNCGTGTGATCRATSGTGTCTTCGCCGATGAACTCGAAYGACCCRTCCGCCTCATCGAGYTTGCTCACRCGGATACGMCCWGAYGGCARCGGRATACCSAGCCCRTCYTCTTCCCTATTTTCAAAGGCYAARAACACTTCKACCTTSGCRTTRGAKSTSAYWCCAAAGKYTTTKCYWTKSTKGATKCCGCCRTAGKTMTTGAACATCTTCGATCCGTCGTAAAGCATTTTCTTTTCGACGGGGATGTTCTTCGCTGCTTCAAAGAGTTCGATTTGTTTGGTCGAACGATCGGGGATGGTTGTTGGTCGTCCGAGGGTATAGAGATGATACTCGAAGAACGATTTTTCTTCGAATCCAGGAGCAGCATCGGCCATCATCATTCGGGATGATTTCTCCATGAAATGCGATTGCCCGCCGCCACCACGCGAGGCCCGATGCACATCACCAGCGACAAGCTTAAGCGTTGCGTCTTCGTAGGTGCCGCCGGACTGGTTGAGAATGGAAACCCATGCGCTCAGATCGAGCGTGCCATGGTTCGCATCTTTGCCATCTTTATAGATGATGTTGTAGTCGGCCCACCAGGTGATGCCGCTGGTTTGGTAGGATATGCGGGTCTCTTGTCGCCCTCCGGTTTGTGATTGAACCATCCAGTTGAGCGTTGGTTTGAGGATCAACCCTTTGGCCATCGATGGGAACCGCACGCCGTGGTAGCCTTGTTGGAACTCGATCTCGCCGTTATCGCGCTGAAGGAGCATGCCGCCTGCGGATACAGACAAGAGTTTGACGCTCTGGCCGCCCCAGATGATTTCTTTGTCGATATATCGTTCGAGCATTTTGTCCATGCTCAAAAGGTCAAACCGGTAATCTTGCTCAAGCACCGAGGTGCCGGCAGGATCGGTGAGCGATTCGAACATGACCGTCGTCGGATCAAGCAACGCAGCAACGCCTGAGAAACTGATGTTCGAAATACCGACTTCGATCTCAAGATCGCGTTGTTGTTTGATAATCGCATAGCCTGGGATCTGGCGGTGCATGTTGTAGCCGTAGCCTGCACCTTGCCCTGGGATCGGGCGATAGAGATCGGGCGAGATCGAACCGGGTTGTGCTGATGAGTAAATGGTCAACGCTGTTTCGTCCGCGAGCCCTGCCGAGGCGATCAGCAACGCGGCCGAGCATGCGAGCGTAGAGAATGTGTTCATGATGTGCTCCTTGTGGTTTATCAATGATATGGGATAGGCGATGGGGAATCAGTCGTCCATTGGTTCTATCGGCTGATCTTCTGATTCTTCTTTGGATTCGCCCTTTGTTTTACTCTGTGCTTCATCCGCTTTGAACTCGATCCCTACGCGTGCCCCTTGCTCGATCAGTGCTTCGAGTACCTTCTGGTCGAATCCATCTTTGGCGGCTGACGGCCGATTGGCGAGCAGGTACGCAGCTCGTTTGGCTGCGAGCTCTTTGATGGTCTTGCTTAGATCGGCACGCTTGGATTGTCGGCGTTCGACCTCTATCTTGAGTTCTTCATCGGTCAACGACTGGAGTTCACTAGGGAGCTGATCTTTCTTGATCTCATCCCATGCAATCGCTCCACTGGTGATGTCGTCGACGAGTTCCTGCTTGCCAAGCATGTTTCGGCGACCCGCTTCAGAGCTGTTGTACACCGCACGATCGGCTGCGGCTTCTGGCGCAGCTTTGGAACTGATTCCGCTCGCTCGCTCTCGCTTGGCATCTTGATATGCAAACATGTCTGCTTCACCATAATCGAGCATGGTATTGCTGATGTCTGCATCAAGCTTGGCAAGCTGCGCATCATAAGGTGTTGAGATCGCAACCACGCCACCGTTTTGTTGGATGGCTGCGAATGATCCGTTGGCGAGCTGGGCGATTTCTTGCCAGATCTCTTTGGTGCCGTTGAGTGATCCGCATTGGATGGTGTTGATGTTAATGCCTTGCTCATAGGCCAATCGGCATGAGGCTTGGTACTTCACATCATCCTTATATCCCATCTTTGGCGGTGCATCGCCCACCAGATAAATCAACTTGAGTGAACCATCTTGCTTCGTCCAATCAAATCGTTCTACTGCTGTAAACAAAGCTTCGTTTACTGATTCGGGTGTATCGCCGCCGCCGCGAGCTTGGTAGTTCATCAGGTCTGCATACACGGTATCGATATCTTCGGTCAGTGCGGTCATTGTTGTGACATATTCGTCGCCGCGATCGCGATAGCCAACGAGACCGAATCGAATCACTGGTGTTTGCTGGGCTTGAGATATCTGATTGGCGATCGCCCAAATTTTCTGCTTTGCGCCTTCGATCAACCCGCCCATTGAGCCGGTGGTGTCGAGCACGAAGACGACATCGATAGAAGTTTGTTGTTGGACGATTGGCGAAACAGAGTCACCACGATCTTCAACTCCATCTATTTGGGCGGCTGGGTCAATCAGCCCCATGGGCGGGCAAGTGCCCATTGCAAAAGTCGAACCAGAAAGAGCGATGAGTGTAAATGCGATATTGAGCGTGCGTTTCATGTTGTATCTCCTTGTGGCTGCCGACGGATCAACGCGATCCCTTGGCACCGTAATAGATACAACCCAACAACGCCCAAAGCTGTCACTGCTTTGTCACACGCTCAATCACTTTTTTGTTTGTCACAAGTGTGTCACACAGATCGCGAACGAATCAGTGTTTAGCGACTTCTACGATGAGTTTGTGAGGCAGCAACAGTGAAATCAAACCTGCAATAAAAAGTGCAACCGCCGTCGCGGTGAACCCGGCATCAAGCCCAAAGCCATCGAGCAAGGACGCCGATAAGCCATCGGGGAGCGAATGGATCGCATCGAGCAAGAACGCAGGCGTGCCCGGCTTGCTCGCAAACCCTTTATGTACGATCTCAGCAAAGATCGGCCCAACAAACGCGAGCATCCACGCGCCGCCGAGCATTAAACCGCTCGCAAGGCTTGTCCTGTGCGGGAGCAACCGCTGGGCAAGCGAAATGCTTACTGGGATCACTGCGCCGAATCCAACGCCGGTCAGAATTGTTCCGATGATCGCCACTGGAACCTCTGCACCGGTTGCAAACATGCCCGCACGCGGGATCATGAACAATGCAAACGACCCCAAAATCGGCAACACCACAAACGCTAGTTTTTCAAACCGGGCCGAGAGCATGAAGCCGAGGATAATCCCGACACTGCCCATCCCCACTTGCATCGACGCCTGGAACAATCCGTTGAGCCGCGACGCCTGCACGCCGAGCTGCGCATCGCTGAGTGCGGTATCCGATCGGGCAAGCGTGATCTCGCTGGCAAGTTCAACCAACAGATAGATCAATGCCATGTTCACACTGAACCGCACCATGTTGGCAAAGTACAACACGCCAATGGCAAACCAACGCGTCTTGCGTTCCTTTGCATCCCACGACACATGATGATCCGCCGACGAATGACGATGACCAACCTTGTGAATCGTCAACGCCAGCAACACTGCAAATGCAAGCCCAACAGGAATAAACCACCGCAACGCAAGCACGCCGGCAGCCATATCCGCCTGCCCATCAACGATCGGCGTCATCATCTCGACATAGCGAGGCGTGAACACATTGCCAATGATTCCGCCGCTCATCCCTGCGAGAAAGAACAACGCGATCATCATCGACCGCTTAGACCCACCAAGATGCCCGACAATCGCCGCGGCTGGTGGATGAAACGCACCAATCCCGACGGCACCCAAGCTATACAAAATTGCAAACTGCGTAAAGTTCGTCGCCATCCCAAGATTGCCGATGCACAACACCGCAACCACAAAGCCCAATGTGCCAAGCGCCCGCGTATCAAACTTATCACTCGCCCATGCAACGATCGGCTGGATCGCACCCGAACAAAATGAGCCSAGCGCSARMARCAACGCCTTCTKCTCKGTMGGCARATCMARCAACACCGCAAACAAAGGCARCAAGGCWACGCCCACAAACGAAAACACATCGACRACAAAGTGTGTCGCGATCGTRATCCCCGCGCGGAGCCYTRGTTTGGTATCTGAAATCTCTGGCAAATGGGTACTACTCATGGACTCAAATCTAGGCTCGTCCAACCCAAGAAACACGAAACATATTGGTATGATTCTGATCCTTAATCGATACCCGCAGGGCGACCGCCCTTGCGYGGGTCACTCGCCGCCTGCCAGCCCTTGCCGTCAGGATCTCGCAGAATCAGTTGCACATTTCCGACCGCCTTCACCCGCTTGATCTCATTCCAATCCTCAGTTCGCGAATCGTCGATCCACGAATACAACGATCCTTCGACCATCAGCCTATTGGGTAGCCATTGGTGATGAATCCGCCCCTGCTTCACCGCTTGCCCGGCGTTCATGCCGCTCATTGCATTGAGCAACACTTGCATCGTGCCCGTAATAATCTTTGGTCCACCAGATGCACCGGCCACCGCGAACAACTGCCCATCCGGGCTCAGCACGATCGTCGGCGACATGCTCGAGAGTGGCCGCTTGCCAATCTCGGGCAAGTTCCGATCAGACTGCACCAACCCAAACGCATTGGGTTTGGATCCACCCCGTGAAAAATCGTCCATTTGATCATTARGCACGAACCCAAACGCATCGACCCCGACGACAGAGCCGAACGAAAGATTGATTGTTTCCGTGCACGCAACCGCACCACCCCACTGGTCTACAACCGACAGGTGACTTGTCCCGCCATCTTCGGGGATCAAATCATGCGTGCCGTAATAGCTTGGCGGATGAACTCCATCAGTGATCAACCCCGCCCGAAACGCGATGTTCTCTGGATCGAGCATCTCGGCAATCGGTAAATCAACAAACTCTGGATCTGCGAGATACGCCGAGCGATCCGCAAAGGCGTGCTTGAGCGACTCTGTAATCACATGCACATCCTCATGGCTATCCATCGGCGAAGCAAAGTCATACCCGGCGGCATCCATCATCTGTAACGCCTGAATCATCGTCACCCCGCCCGACGACGGCGGCGGCATCCCAATAAACAAATACCCATTGACCATGCCAGTCATCGGCTTGTACTCAAGCGGCTCATACCCCTGCAAATCCCCATGTGTCATCTGACCACCAGTACTGTTCACCGCTTTAATAATCGCCTCGGCGACATCACCGGAGTAAAACCCACCACGGCCAAATTCGGCAATAAGTTTTAACACTCGATACTGCTGCTCATTGCGAATCCGATCGCCTCGCTTTACCTTTCCTTCACGCAAAAACTTCTTCCACACCAACGGGTAAGGCTTCTGATATCGCTCATCTGGAAACACCATCTCCCCAAGCCCTTTGGCCATATCCTGATAATGCGCATCGACCACAAACCCCGTGATCGCTGCTTCCATCGCTGGCCCAAGCACCGTCTTGCGATCGAGCGTCCCGTAGTGTTCGAGCGCGTAGAGCAACCCCGCAACCGTCCCCGGAATCGCCACGGCCGCGCCTCCACGCTCGCTATCGAGCCCGTTGCGTTCAAAGTATTCACCAGCAACATACGAAGTCTCGCGATAGTTAATCGCCGTGCTCACGAACCCGTGCGTTGGATCATCGGGCAGATGGATGACCATAAACCCACCGCCCCCGATGCCACAAGAGTATGGGCGAACGACCGAGAGCGTAAACGATGCGGCGACCGCTGCATCAACCGCATTGCCGCCCATCGCGAGCATCTCCGCCCCAGCTTGCGATGCGAGGGCATGATCCGCAGCGACTGCCCCACGCACATAAGTCCATTGCGTTTGAGGCACACGCACAGTCGGACACCAAGGCCTCTGATAGCGACACCCACCAAGCACCATCAACGCGCACAACCACAGCAAACTCTTGGCGATCATTTGTTTCTTCATATGTACAGTGTACCCGATCAGCGATCGAGATGATCAACACGATCAAGATGGTGGCGACGCACAATCCAGAATCTTGGATCATCTTTGTCGGGCCCACCCGGAATCGGGCCGCGGAAGAAAGCCTTACAGAACGAGGCGATCCCGTTCCAAACACGCATTGCGCCGTGCCCCCCGTCGCGTTGGTCGTGGCGGATTAGTCGATATCCCAACAGATGAAACACCTGTCGTTTGAGTACGCCCGCAATATCGCGATCGACAAAGAGCGATCCGTGCCCGCCGTCATCGATCGAATATACACCAGGCAGATGGGCGATGATCCAATGAATCCATTCCTGCTTTCGGACCCGCGCCGAGAACCCGAGCCAGCCTTCATCGATATGGCGCACAATAAAGAACCCATCGTCGCCGATTCGTTTTCGTGTTTGCATATTGGGCAAGAACACACGCCCACGCACAGGCGACTTGATCTCTTTTCCATCTTCGATCGCGATCACGCTCGCGTCTTGCCTGATTACCTTACCCGCAAAAATACCAGAACAGATCTCAAAGTCTTCATGCACGATCGGCTGACGATGGCGGATATCAAACACCTTATACGCCTGACCCCCCACCGCTGATCGCAAGAGATCCCCCGGCGCCGTTTCATGCACAATCGCATCAACCCGCAATATCCCCGCCGCGTGCAGCCCCGCCCAAATCGCTGCTTCATGCACATCGACCGAACTAGGATCGTTGTGCTGCCCGCCTTCGATCACAATCGCAACCGAACCCAGCTCATTGGTCACCCGATCGATCACCAATCCACTCAGCTCTTCTTCAAACCCCAAATACATCGGCAACGGCATCTGTCTGGCAAACCGTCTGGCAATAATCGAATCCTCAAACACCGCTACAGGCGGCGCATCAGAACTCGTCGTGTGCAGATCCATCACGATCATCCGATCGCTCCGCGCCTTGATCGCACGCAAGGCTGCAAGCAACTCTTGCATCTGCCCATGCTCGATACTGGTATCGGCAGGCATCGCGATTTGCTCATCGACAAAGATCCGATTCAGATCATAATCGATATACCGTGCGTTCTTATCATCGCTGTTGAGCGCAGGAAGATTCCCGCCAAGCACCACAAGCCGACCATCAAAGCCCGTTGGCTGCTCTTGCTCAAGCACATCGAGCACCCGTTGGGCTGCCAACAACCCCGCCGGCTCGTTGCCATGCACACCACCAATAATCACAAGTGTTTGAACAACGCGATCATCCGATTCGTATCGCCCGAGTTCGCGCTTTGTCCACCTTGCACCAACAGCCGACGGTGCTTCTCGCTCTTGAGTATGTTCGTCTTTTGTGGACATAACCGAGGGTGCCTATGGCTAGATTTCCTGCATCAAATCATAGATCCATAACACCCACAAGCCGACCGAAACTTGCCAATCTTGGCTACTCTTCTTGAACTTGCTTGCTTCGCAACTGCTCTTCGAGCAACTGCCCGGCGATGCGCATGTAATCATGCTCGGTCACAATCCCAACAAGCTTACCGTCTTCTACGACTGGCAGGCACGATGTGCCGTGTGATTTCATGAGTTCGATCGCTTTGAGCGTGGGCATTTCGGGCGTAGCCGTAATCGGGTTGTGCTCCATAATGTCAGCAACCGAAACCGCACCCTTCGAACGCATTTGGGGATCGGCAACGAGCTTCAAAATCGCCCGATAACTGAGCAACCCAACCAAGTTGTGCTTCTCATCCTCAACAGGGATATGACGAACCTTTTCCCACCCCATTATCGACGCCGCGAGATCGATCAACTCGTCCGCCTGCACCGTGAACAAATCCGTCTGCATATATTGCCCGACACGCTCATAGTGACACTGCCAGTCGCCACACTCATTCAACTCGGCCAATGCCCATTCATGCACAGGCGTATCGGAAGCCTGGCGAGCAATCGTCGCAGCAGTTAATGCACCAAGCCGCTCTGCTCGTGTTCCAAAGTCGTGAATCTTGGCGACCGAATCGAGCATCCACTTTGCTCCGTTTTTTCCAGATGCTACCCGCGCCTCAATAATGCCTAAGTACCGTTCGATATCATCGGGATTAATCGCACACGATTTCAAACCTGCACGCGCAAGGGGGATAAGTTCTTCGAGCAATAAGTCGCGCACCGAAATCGTCGAATCATCCATCCAGTGCATCTTAAAGTTTAAGCCATAGCGAGCTGAAGCAACAAAGTTCGCCCTCGTGTTCTCGAACGGCATCCGCTCGGCCATATCTGGATAGACCTTAGGCAACTGAACCATCAGCCCAAACCACAACGCCGCGTTGGCGACCTCATCGCTCAAGCTCGGGCCCGCGGGCAACACCCGGTTTTCGATCCGAAGGTGAGGCTTGCCGTTGGTGATGCCATAGCACGGGCGGTTCCATCGATAGACCGTCGAGTTGTGCGTCTGCAACCCATAGAGCTTGGGTACCTCGCCACGCTCGACCATCGCGATCGAATCCTCTTCCTGATCAGTACCAAACAGCGATCGGAACCGTGTCACATCATCACGATACAACTCAAGCACCGAAGATTCGACCCATTTTTCACCGAACCGTACCCGCTTGAGCACATCACGCTGCGATGGAATCTCTGCGCCCGAGGTATCAACAACTTGTTCGAAGATCGCGATGCGTGTTTCGTGCCAAAGCCGTTTGCCAAAGAGGACCGCCGAGTTGGCCGCGGCTGCCAATGTGGGCGCGGTGATCAGCTGGGCACAGTTATAACTCAACGCGAAGTCTTCAGGATTCACCTGAAAGTGCAACTGAAACGAGGTGTTGATCGCCTCGACCATGATGTTGTCGTGTGTGAATTTCAGCTCATCGATGCCCTTAATCTGTATATTGAACTGCCCGCCTTTGGCTTGACAGATCCGCTCATTGAGCGCGTAATACCGCGGGCGAGGGGTGATGTAGTCCATCGACAAATGCTCTTGCGATATGGTGGGCAACATCCCAATCAAAATCGCCCGCGCCTTGTGCTTACTCGCAACTTGCCCGGTTCGCTTCATCAAATCATCGAGCTCACGATGCACATCGCCAAGCACATTTCCGGTCAGCTCCATCGGCGACAGATTCAGCTCCAAGTTGTACCGCCCGATCTCCGTCGTTGCTTTGGGTTCGTTGAGATCATCGAGAATCTCGGGTCCAACCGGCGCAGGCTGACAAGCATCGTCGACCAGGGCGAGTTCCTGCTCTGCCCCGATCCGACGAATACCTGTTTCGAACATGCCCTTTTCGAGCATTAGCTCGAGCGCGCTGATATCACTCAGAACGCGCCCGATCGTCGCGCGATGCTGTGATCCTCCGGCTTCTTCTTCGATTCCTTGCACACCCATACAAACATTCCCCATACAAGCAACGCCGATAAAGCATACTTATCGAACCTTTGCCCATTGTGCCCGGTTTTGGATGAAAACGCAAGAGAGAAACCCATCCGTTTCAATTCCATCGTTTCATGCAACTCTCCGATCGCTCAAGGCGTATAGAGATACACAAGCCTCTCATGTTCTTTCTGGGGCTTGTGTTTGTGCGGGTTGGTCTAGATCCGCACTCGATTCCATCCGCTGTTTCCTCCTGCTCTTTCATAAATCTGAGTCACAGCAGCCCCATTGCTCGCCGATGACAACATTCCCTCACATGCGCTCCCACGCCATGCTTTTCCATTCGGAGATCCCTCGATGCGTACCCAATCTGCACTATCCACATCACTGCTCGTCCTGTTTTCTGGCTTGGCGGCTGCTCAACCAATCAATATCCCCAACATCGAACGCATCGATGTCAGCACGCATACCGCCCCCAAAGCCTACCAAGGACAGATGACCATTCGAGTCCGTACAAACTCCCAAGCCCAACTCGATGCGATGCTCGCGCTGACCGAATCGGTCTGGTCCGAACGCACTGGCGTGGGCGTGCTCGATATCCAAATTCAACAATCTAGCCTCCCTGCCATCATCAAACTCGGCATCCCCCACGAAGTCCTGATTGCCGATCTCCAAACCCACGCGGACGCAAGCTGGGCGATGGTCAAAGCCCAAGATCAAATCGATCAGCAAAACGCCGACCAAAATGCCAATCAAAATCAACGCGGCGTCTCGGTTCATGACGACGCCTGGTTCGCCAACTACAAGCAACTCGCAGACATCATCACCTACTACAACAACATCGCGACCCTCCGCCCAGACCTCGCCTCGATGGCCGACATTGGCGATTCGATCCAGGCCAACGATATCTTCGCCTTGACCATCACTGCTCCCGACGCTCCGGGCAATCTCGCAGCCGATCGCCCGGTTGTGCTTTGGCACGGGGCGACGCACGCCCGCGAGTGGGTCTCGCCGATGACGGTCGCGTACCTCGCCTCGCAGTTCGTCGACTCCTACGACACCGACCCACGCGTAAACGATATCTTGCACACTGCACGCATCGTCATCGTCCCCGTCACCAACCCCGATGGCTACCTCTATACATGGTCTACAGAACGCTTCTGGAGGAAGAACCGCAGAAACAACGGCGACGGCTCCTTCGGCGTCGACATCAACCGCAACTGGGGTTACGAATGGGGCGGCCAAGGCTCATCRAGCGACTCATCCAATGATACATATCATGGCACAGGACCATTCTCCGAGCCAGAAAACCAAACGCTCCGCGATCTCGCGCTGAGCTATGGCGATGACTTCGTCGCCCATATTGACTACCACACATTCTCCCAGCTTATCCTCTGGCCGTTTGGCTTTGCTGACGGCGCGGTCACCCCCGAACCAGATCGCACCTTCTATGACAACCTCGCCACCGATCTCTCCAATGAGATTCTCTCATTCTCAGGCGTGTTCTATAACCCGATCCAATCGGTAGATCTCTACGCAGCAGCCGGCGATTCTTCCGACTGGTTCTATGGCGAGCTTGGTGCCAAGAGCCTCACCTTTGAACTCCGTCCATCTGATGGCGGGTYYGAYKSRTTYGATCCRCCGCCTTCGATCATCCTGCCAACCGCACAAGAAAACTACGAAGCAGCCAAGCTCTTCGTCGAACGCACCACCCAAGCAATCTCGCTGAGTGCAGACACGATCGACTTTGTCGAAGCCAACACACTCACCCCGGTTTCGTTGCTCGTCGCCGATGGCATTGCTACGCAAGATCCATCCTCCGCGACACTCTTCGCTCGCATTGGTTCGACTGGATCATTTACACCCACAGCAATGACCGACGCTGGCAGCGGCAGCTACACAAGCAGCCTCCCCGCGACGCCTTGCAATAGCACGATCGAATACTACTTCCAAATCGCAACCACCGATGGCGATACTTCATCGTTCCCATTGGCAGGCAGCAGCTCGCCTTTGAGCGCACTCGCCCAAGAGTTCAGTGTTGCATTCGAAGATGACATGGAAACCAACACGGGTTGGACTGTTGGTTCTGACACCGACACCGCAACCACCGGCGTGTGGAACCGCATGAATCCAGAATCCACAGCTGCACAGCCAGAAGATGATCACACACCAACGGGCACCGACTGCTGGGTCACCGATGGGCTCGCGGGCACAAGCCTGGGCAATCGTGATATCGACGGCGGCGCGACCACCCTCACCTCCCCAATGCTCGATGCAATCATCGCAGGTGACGAGGCAGAAATCGTCTACTACCGCTGGTACTCAAACAACCAAGGCGGAGCAGCCAACGAAGATTCCATGCTCGTCGAAATCTCGAACGACAACGGAAACTCATGGGAAGAACTCGAAACCGTCACCGAGAACGCAAACGAATGGGTCGAGAAACGATTCCGCATCGCAGACACATTTGTAGCCACCGATCAGATGCGTATCCGCTTCATCGCATCAGATCACTTCAGCGGCTCGATCGTCGAGGCTGGCGTCGATGATCTTCGGATCGAATCTGTAGGATGCTCAGCCAACCCCGCAGACATCAACGGCGATGGCGTGCTCAACTTCTTCGATGTTTCCGCGTTCCTTTCAGCGTTCGGAAACCTTGAACCAGTCGCCGATTTTAATAACGATGGCGTGTGGAACTTCTTCGATGTTTCCGCATTCCTCGCCGCATTCGCCAACGGCTAAAGCAGAAGAGAGATTTCCCAAACCCCCATCTCTCCCCACGAGCCCCCGCGCATCCACGCGGGGGTGCTTTTTTGGATTGACTTCGACACTTACTAAGAGTATTATTGAGACTCATTCTCAATAAGACCAGGAGATGCAATCATGATTACTACTCGCCTAAAGAATGACAACTGGGCACTCCACCAGATCGCCGAGCGCCAACCAACCCCCGGCTCTCTGATCAAAGGCACCATGCCCAAAGCCGATTACCTCCTCGTGCTTGCCCAGCAACTCCTCGTCAACACCGCACTCGATGCAGCACTTCAAACGCACGCATCAAACGATCTGATCTCACCACTGTTTGATCAGCATCAACTCCTCACCCCCTACATCCGCGAAGACCTCGCCTTCTTTGAAGTCGACACAGACTCCATCACACCCAACCCGGGAACCCGGCGCTACATCGATCACATCGCAGCGCACAAAGATCAGCCTCTGCATCTGCTCGGACTGCACTATGTCCGACTCGGCGCATGCAACGGCAACACCTTCGTCGCACGCATCGTCCGCAAAGCCTTCAACCTGGCTGACAACCAAGGCACGCGCTATCTCGATCCGTTTGGCAAAGCACAACGCAAACAATGGGTCGCATTTAAGTCTGGAATCGACGCACTGACACTCGACCAAGCTCAGCAGGATGAACTCTTCGCGGGAACCCGCGCAGCATATGTGCTTTCGATCAATCTCGATCTTGCTGATTATAAAAACGCCGACGCACTCCTTGCCGAGCATGGAAAGACCCTCGACAAATCAGCATTCGACGAGCACCATTCCGTGCATGTCACCAAAGAAATGCAGCAAGAACTTACCTCCAACGATCAATAAATCATTCGAATATCAAGGCACCAGCGTATTCCATGCGCGCACAGCTGCTGCGACTTCATCAGCRACSWGCYYWWGSRAYKRKSTWKRMMSMAAMCYRRGYRRAKGYTYAMYGWTWRCAAWRMGSYGRKGSTYKWYRKMMKRKMYMRGKWKWKTSSAWMKSTTGCCAACCTTGGCTTGAATCTGAGTCCAGGTCATCGGCTCAGGCTCGCCAATCAGATCATCGCTCGTCGGCGAAGTTGGCATAAACACCAAGATCGAATCCGGCGCAAGATTGATAATGTCCTCCAAATCAAGCTCCTGCCACATCCCGCCATCGACAATCGCTGCGTCAATTCCAAGCCGGTCGATCAGTTGGGCATGAAAAGAACCGGGGCCCATCGCCCCAGGCGGATCAACACCCGCAAGAACAAGTGTCCGCCCAGCACTGCTTGCTGCTCGCCCGATCGGCGACCAAGAACTTGCCAGCCGAGCGCTGGGTAACTCGATATCAGACTTGGTCGTTGGATCGATATCAAAGTCGAGAAAGTTGTCGTCGTTGACCTGCTTCTCTTTGAACCCGACCAGTTTGAGATACAGATCATCGATCGTCGTCGCAATGTCATCGAGCGTTTTGAGTTCATAAATCCAAATCTGCCAATCATTCGCCAACGCCAAAGCCTGAACCCGTTCAGGGATCTCCACCGAGTTACGCTCAAAGAACACATCGCTCGGCGAGAGCGTAATCAACATCTCATAATCAATATCAATGTGCGATCCAACCACCGCGATCGAATCGCTCAGCGCGGTGTCGTAGGTGTGCTTGCCGACGATTGAATCTTCGAATCCTAAATCCCGCAGCATCACCCCAATCGCAGGCGAAAACACAACGAACCGAGATTCGGTCTCTTCAATCTGCGCCTTGGCAGACGAAGGCGATGAAGAATCGGCTGGCGATTCCGAACACCCAACCATCAACAACAAGGCGAGCAGGAACAAGAATCGAGAATAGATATGAAACAAATGTAGAAACATGTATAAAGGATATCAGCTCATCGCGGCTCGGGTTGCACGATCGAGCGATTGCAACGCGTCATTCCCAAAGAACACGAACGCCCAGGTGCGATCACGCGCGAGTTCATACTGGCGGGCAAGCCTCATCGCTTGATCCGCTCGTTCTGCAAACGCTTTGATCTCTACCCGATGCGCATCGCGATATTCAATCAACAATGCCTGCAACGCACGATACAGCACATCGCGTTGAGCATCCTTTGGCTTGAGTAACTCAATCTGTGCGACCAGATCATCCTTGCGTTGTTGTGTTTCGTGATCCCCCACCATCGCAGGCGTATGGCGAACATGATGCATCGCCCATTTRGCGTCATAGATATCAACTGTTTCATCTGCTGAGAATCCGAGTTCTAAATGCTGCGTCGCCGTCACCATGGCCATTGGTTGGAGTTCAACCCCGAGCCAATCGCGGAACCAATCTTCCGAAATCTGATCGTACACATACCCGCCGGTGCCGTGAATAAATAGATCTGCCAAGTACGCCCGCACGAGCCCGGTCATCAACAACCCACGAGGCAACAGCTCGTCCTTGGCAAACGAATCTATATTGGTCGTGTCAATCGCAACGCGTGCCTCGT
The DNA here is from genome assembly GCA_002401225.1 of bacterium. Classification (GTDB taxonomy): domain Bacteria; phylum Planctomycetota; class Phycisphaerae; order Phycisphaerales; family UBA1924; genus UBA1924. The sequence continues at coordinate 2,935 of NVSM01000040.1, read as the reverse complement.
CGAACTTGCACCCCCACAATGGCAACTCGATCTTTCCATCATCAATTACCAACGCCCGAACGCCTGCGTCGGAATGCTTGGCGACCGCATTGTTATAGATTTGTGCGCACAATGCAGGATCATCGCGCATCGTTTTAATGATTTCATACAGCGCATCCGCCTCGAACAACTCCGAAGCAAAGATCAATCTCGGCGATTCAATCCCCAACACCTCGCACGCATGCTCGATCGTCGCATACGCAAACTGTTGGGCCAATGTTTCCATCCCCGCATATTGATCGAGCCATTCAACAACTGGTTTAAGCGATTCATGGCTCGGCGAATCGATCTCGATAGCACCGATCGAACCGACCGACACACCCGATTGCACAGTCCCACTCGTCAACAACTCAACGAGTTCATCATGCAACGATTCTCGCATACCAACAGGCACGCGAACGCTGCCCGAATCAACCGAATCCTGATCGGGCACGATCCACACCGCCTGCGCATCGGCTCGCTTGGCAGCTTCATCAAGCGCAATAAGCTTGGCAAGAATCCCGTTGTGAAACATAATCGGCTGATGCCCACTCATCACAATCGGACGATCAACATCCAACCCAAGTGCTTCTCGCGCACTGGATTCATGCTTGTTTTGAAGTGCAGAATGCCAGTTCACCCACGCTGGAGCAACCGTCACGCTCGGCGAGTTCATCAGATCACCCATACACGCGGGTTCGTCTTCTTGGGTTGTTTTCGTTGCGTCTTCCATCGCCCCCACTCGCGCCACTTGGCTCATTGCACCTGAGAACAATCAGCCTTGGCTGCTGCCCTTGCCATGCTTGGCAGGCGGTCGATCACCTGATCCATCGCACGGTACATCACACATCGGTAATGGGTCAATCGTGTTTTGGGATCGTCGAGCCCGCCGCCGAAGGTTCGGTGGAGATCGTTGTAGATCAGTTCGACGGGGATCTCGCCGATACGCAGATTGTTGGCGATCGCTTCAACCCAGAGCTGCATCGGGAACGCGTACCCATTATCCGTCAGGTTCAACTTGGCCATCGCGCTGACGCGGTGTGCTTTGAACCCACAGAACCCGTCGGTGAGTTTGAGCCCGAGCCGATCGTTGATCTCTTGGGTGATCGTCGCGTTAATCGCTCGGCGGTCTGCAGGCGGAAGATCCGCATCCCATCCATGCCCAGAGCTGAGATACCGCGAACCCGAAACAATATCAAGATCGTCCCGCTCAATCGCAGCAAAGAAATCGGGCAGTCGTTCTGGTTCGTGCTGATCGTCGCAATCCATCGTGATGACCCAGTCGTACCCATCGCGATGCGCCCGTTGATAGGCTTCGCGGATGGCGCGGCCGTACCCGACATTGGCTTCGTGACGGATAATGTCCAAGCCCATAGGCTCGCGCAGCTCATTCAAAATCTCCGCAGAACGATCAGTCGATCCATCATCCAAAACCAAAATATGATCCGCGTATTCGCGCACCCGTTCGATGACGGATTGGACATGCTTCTCTTCGTTATAGATCGGGATCGCAATGAGCACACGCATAAATCAGTTCTCCAGCTAAAGATATGCACCAACTGTAAACCAGTACAGCCAGCGGGTCTATATCTGAACGACCGTTCGGATACGAATATTCCCGTTTGGGTAAAAACTTAGTTCTCTTGGGTCTCATCGGGTGCCGAATCATCTTGCTCCGACGGCTCATCCTCGCTCTGGGCGAGCGATGTGTAGGCTGCGAACCCGAACGGAATCCGACTCCCCGAGTTATCCTCATCCTCAAACTCTTCCTCTTCGAGTTGTTTCATGAGTGAATCAGACATCGAATGCACACCAATAATCTGTGAAATCGGAAGCGTGTACGACTCGCCAGTTGGGGTCGTGATGCGATAGACCGTGCATTGGACATCGTTCGAGCGTGAGCGATCCGCATCACATCCGGGCATCGAGCACGAAAACACAGGCATGATGTCCGCGATCGGAATCCGTTGACCGAGGGTTGTTATCACACCCATGCGGCCGTCAAACAGATCATCGACGGGCGATGAACTCGCATTGGCTGCAGCTGGACCGGTATCGAGTCTGCCGCTCGATGCTGCTGCTGCTGAGGCGAGGGCCATCAATATCTCGCGGACAACATTGCTCCAGAACACATCGCGCCGAGCCTGCGTGCGCATCACAGGCGATTGTCCACTCGCCTGAATACTGCTTGTCGACGGGATATGCCCGTATCCACCCGGGGCTTGGGTAGGAGCTTGGTCTGTAGATGCCCCACCAGATTGCCCATCGCTAGGCATCGCTGGGGTAGGCACATTGAGTTGGTCAAACGGATCCATAGCTCAAGTCTACGCACGGAGAGCATTCTAAGCGATAACAAGACCAGACCAACCCATGCTTTTGCTGGTGGAAACCACCCAAACCGCACAGCCGTCATGGTCGGGCCATGGTCCTCAAATCAGACCACCCAACGGGCCAAGTTGCCCTTGAGACCGGCCGATACATTGGCTACATGGAGGTTGGTATATGAGTCATGAAGAACAATCAAACGCATTCAACGAGGTCCGAGCCATTCTTGGTAAGCTGGATCGGTCAATCGATGAAGCCCGCTCGCGTCGGCTCGAACCTGATCAGCCGATCAATCGTGAGCCTATGAATAAAAATGGGGTCAACGGCACCAATGGCACGCAATCAGCAGCGTCGCTCGATCGTGAGATCGGTGCTTCGCCATCGGCCAACAACTCCAAGACCGAGCTTCAGAAGAAGAGCGCAACCTTTGGACGCGCCAAGCCACTCAACGGCTCTCCAGCCCCGGCACCATCGCAGTGGAAATCGACCAATGCTGGTGATGACCAGATGATCGGGTAACACTAATCTGGTGCTGGTGCCGTGGTTAAAATCCCGAAGAGATTTCTAACCACGATCTGGGCATACACATGTT
>NVSM01000039.1 GCA_002401225.1 bacterium | reverse complement strand
AGACAGACCCGCTCGGGTGATTTCTCGCTATTCATTTCTTCCGCCTCCCCCGGGCCTCCGGGGGAGGTGCCCGCAGGGCGGAGGGGGTCTTGCCCCTCTTCCCCAACCACCCGCTCGGGTGAGTTCTCGCTATTGAGTTGTGTTGGTTTGTCAACTTCGAGCGGATCAGGCTCGATGTCATACATCCTGGCGATCACACATCTTTCGATCAGACGATCGACGCCTCGCTGATCCCGCACCACATATTGATCCAACCCTTTGAGGTGTGGTGGATTGGCAACAATACCCACAATGACAAAAGGATTTTCAGGCGAGCAATCGCGGAGGCAAACCCGATCGCCAACCCGAATATTTCGAATATCACTTGTGTTTGTAGTTTCTGCTTTCGAGCTTGTATTCAAGCCTCGATCCGTCCGTGAACCTGTATCCGACATTCCAACACCAAAACCGCCAACCCATCTTCATCGAAGGATCGCACGACCATGGCTGTTGCATCGGCAAGGGGCAAGCGGTTGTATCCGTCAATGCCCCAGGTCCACCCGACTCCCAGCAGAGGAGCTCAGTTGTGTATGTCTAGAAAAATTGTACCACCCTCAACCACCCCACGCACCCCAACACACCCATTATCTCAAATCTTTTTTCAACCCAATCGCCACCTCAAACGAATCCGCCCCACACGCCACCGCCAGCTTGTCGGCAGTCTGGACCGTGATCGTCATCGGCTTGCCCGACACCCTCACCACAAAACACGCCGTCCTAATCCGACGCGACCCCTTCCCGCGATGGCGCCCATTTGCCACAACGCACCCCCTCACACCTTCCCACCCCTTGCCCGCCACTCTCGGCACAGATCGAGCAGAAATCTGAAATCTATCCCAAGCCCAATCAATCCAAAGAATCCATCAACCTATCTAGAACTCATTCTCTAAAACGGATAATCCGGGATATACACCAACCATCCCGCTCAGAGATCACCAAGCAACCAGATCCCAAGCGAGCCAGGCGGCTGGTGCACAAGAAAATCCGCACCCCGCCCCCCTATATGAGCTCACGCTTCGGAAGCCAAACCCACCCCAACCACCAAAAAACCGCCCGAATCCTGCGTTCCCACAAGACCCGAGCGGCCACCCCCCAATCAAACCACCGCCCGCCCCATTTAGGCACCAATCAACCCAAAACCCCCAAAATCCCCCCCATAATGCGACGCGACAAACTTGCGGGTCTTGATGCCCTGGGGAGGACCCAAAGGCCGGTGGGGGGACACCCCCTTCGGAGCCACCTGTGGACGCGTTTCTCTCGCACGCCGTAGACGGTCACCGGAGCCCTCCCAGAGCATCGATTTTGGGCCTGAAGTAGGGCCGGGTTAGCTGGAAGTTGCCATAAGAGCATCGTGACCTCCCGCATCAGCCCCTTCGTGCTTGCCGAGCAGCGTCCGCCCACGATCCGTGATCGCCAGCCCACCATACCCCTTTTCGCCATCGCGGATCACCGGGTTATGATCAGCCCAACCTTGGCCAGTCAAACACACCTTGAGCTGTGAGATCACCGTGTGCAGGCGCGGCAGGTGCTTCTGCCCATTGGCTTCACAGACCTTGCCAAACAGCGTGTATATCTCAAGCTGCGATACCCAAGCCTGGTCATCATCAACGATCGAGAGGTATTCACCGATCAGCTCGGCATACTCAGAACTCTGCGTCTTGAGGTCTTCGATCAAGCTCTCATACCACTTGGGTTGGATAAGCCCATGATCAGCATCGATGTGCTTGATGCCGATCAGGCAGAGCAACATGATGCCTGCAAGGCTCTCGGGCGAGGTCAACCTTGAGACCAGCTGGTCGTCCTGGTCTTGCACCTTCACCGTGTGGCGCAGGTAGAACGCGATCGATCGACGAACGAGTGCCAAGGTAGGGTCGGGGATTCCGGGCATCTGGTTCGATGCGATCGCCATGCGTGTACCCAGACGGAAGTTGGGGATCTCATTGAGGTACTTGCGATCGATCGCGACGGGATCACCGCCCGAGATCATCTTGAGCTGCTCAATGATCTGGCGTTTGTCCTCGCGGCCGATCTCCATGTCGGGGAAGATGGCGAGCGATTTGCCGATCCAGCTGCGCATGTGGAAGTTATCGATCAGTTTTTTCATGGTCGACGAGACGACATTGTTTCGGCCAAGCATCGCTTCGACTACGCCCATCAATACTGATTTACCCGTGCCCGGAGGCCCAATAAACCATGCAATACTGCCCTTCTGATATCCGAGATTGCCCGCCATGAGACTACCCATCCATTTGTGCAACTCACGCATCACCGCGGGTGCACACGCTTTGTCCTCGTGGGCGAATGTCTGTTGCAAGAACTTCTTCCAGTCTGGGCACATCTCCCAAGCGATCGCCTCAAGCCCAAGCAAACCATCTTGATCCATCGCTTCGATCGATTCTTTGATCGGGATCTCCACCTCGATGCGTCCAAGGTTGAAGAGCAGCGGCGTGTTGGGCATCACGCACAACTTCGATTGCGATCGCCATTGCTCGATGTCAAAGATGCCGCCCTTAGTCGGGATGATCTGATCGGTGGGGGGGAGTTCGAAGAGGGCCGGGTCATCGACCACACGCCCCCAGGCGAAGTCGTCTTCGATCACTTCAAGTTCGCCATCGCCCCCTTCTTCGACATTGGGCCGCAGCCAGAACTGCACCGCGAAGTCATCGACCGGCTGGACGATGCGGATCTCATCGATCACGGTTGAGGTGATGGAGTCGATCTCTGATTTGCTCAAGTTGGCATCGATATAGTGGATGCGTGGCGGCGTTTGTTTCGTCGCGGCGGCCTTGCAATGCTTGCGAAAATGCCGGCGAACCATGCCCCGAATCACTTCAACCGGCTTGCCCTCAAGCTCGATCCAGTAGCCGTTTTTGTAGATGTGGATGCGATSYGWGAWGCACACGATGTGCAACCCGCCGCCCGATCGTTCAACCTTCTTGGGCCCATGATGCACAAGTGCATATTCATGAGCGGCATCAAGTTGATTCTTCGGATACACCGATTGCCCAAGCGGCGGCGAGTATCTGCGATCGTCTTTGGGTGTCTGCGATTCTTCGGCCGCTTTATCTGAATCCAACCCATCAAAGTCCGGCTCGCCCTCGGGCTCTTCAAACGCCTCTTCATACGCTGCGGGGATGGTCAGCTGAGTGGTTGAGTGCGCGGTATTATGATGAAATCTTACAAGAGCTTCATCTGGATCAATGTTGATCGCGTCTTCCCAATCAACACTCTTGCCATCGATCGGCATCTCGCTTGAATCAACAAGGGTCGGAAAATTGGATTGGCAAGGAATGACTTCCGCAACCGCAACCTTCAACTCAAACCGCAACCGGTCCGCCGTCTTGATCATCGCCTCTTGCCCACGCTTCGAAACATCGAGATCCCCAGCAACGATCAGCACCGACTGCGAGACCGCGAGCAACTGGCGCACCAGGTCAAGCTCAACTTGCTCCATCCCGCCGGCGCTGATGCACGCCATCACACACCACCCGGTGAGCTGGTGGATCGCCACGCCCGTCTCTACGCCCTCACACAGTCCGATCGGTTGACCAGGCTTGGGCTCGCCGATGATGCACGCGCCACCATAGCACCGACCAAGAGCAGCCTTGCGGACCGGCTCACCGTTTTTACTCGCCTTGATCTTGATCGGCTTACCCTGGGCATCGATAAAGATCCGTTGGCACCCAACCACGCCCGACACCTTGACCACCGGAGCAATCACCGCCCCGACCATCTGGCCTTTGAATCCGATGTCCGAGATATACCGGATGCCGATGGGCAGCTCCCCGCCCGGCATGGCGTCCATCGAACGCCCTCGCGAGACGAAATACCCAACCGCCGGCCCTCGATCTTGCGTGTTCATGGCCCGCCCAACAAGCCTTTGGGCATCATCGATCGCCTTGGCATCGTTCTGGGCGGTTTGCTTGGCCATCTCGAGCTTGTGCGTCTCAGCGCGTTGCCGATGCTCTTCCTGGTCCTTCTTGATCCGCTCTTTTTGTGCTGGCGTGAGGTCTTTATAGTCCAACGCCGTCGTATCTACCCCCGCGAGCTCCGCGGCCTTGCGGATCGTCGCCGCAAAGATTTCATTGCCCGGCTCGGTCATGGCGCCGTTGAGGTATTTGAGCCAGGTCATTCCTTCGTTTTTTGCGTCGACCACGCTCAGGTAATAAGGGGCTCGTTTTAGGCATGCGATCCGATGTGGCGAGCATGAAAACCCTTGGGGTGTAATCGTTGCCTCCCAACCCTTTGCGATCCATTTAAACCCAAACTCTGGGAATATCTGATTCAGCCGACCAAACATCGCCGGCAAAACCGTGTTATCGAAAAACTCGCTTGGGCTGATCCAATCATTCCCTTTGCGTCCGTGCATACTTTGAGACATACCAACCATCCAATCTATTTATAACCCATTTGTTTAAATGTGTTTATGCCTTTTGGTCATTCGCCTTGAAATCGAGTGACCCTTTGCGGGGTCCGTGGGTTCGAATCCCTCTCGCACCGTTGATTACGCGTTCCAACTCGAAAGGGTTGGAACGCTTTTTTATATGCACTGCGCTTGGCGAGTCTATTGAGACCAGCCGATAGGCCAGTGACCCGAGAAGGCGAAGTCATCAAAGTACGCTTGAAGCGTGCCACCATGATCACGGATATGGTGGATAACATTGTCGCTCGAGTAGAGTTTTTGCGGATTCCAGTGTGTCATCGGCACTGGTCCGGTGCCTCCGGGTTGATCGGCTGCGGGGTGATATGTCCAGTTGATGACATCGAATAGGGTCGTGGTGATTCCGGTGCTTTGAGGCGTGAGCTTGACGACGACGCGCCCATTGTTTGCGTTTCCAGATTTGGTACCAACCTCGATCGTGAACCACTCGCCGATAGGGAGGGCAAAGTCGATGTTGTACTCGCTCCATACTTCGCCCAGATCAGGCATCGTCTGGTGATCTATCGCGAGATGAATCGTGTTGTTGAATGAAAACATGATCAAGCTGATCCGCGATGGATTTGGGTGTCCTTCCCAAGCAGCTCCCATCCAGAGTTCTTGGATCGTTACCCCCTTCCACCATTGGTCAGCATTTGGCGGGTATGTATGGAGCAGGTTGATATCTTCGTGAATAAATATACGCTGGCGTGAGTACACCTCGAACGCATCGACGAGCTGTCCGGGGAACCCGGTCTGGATACGCCCTTTGGTGTGATTCTGGAACCCGGATTCAATCACCGCGTTCTGAAGCCAATAGTGCAGCACTTGGTTCTCTGGATCGTTCTTGTCCAGTGTTGGATCAGGAATGACTCTGGCGTATCGATCGGTGACATTGCCGGGGTTTTCGTAAAACACCGACATCGCCCAAGGTGAAGCATCGGGGTGCGCAGAGATATTCTCATAGGTCATCCAAGTAATTTCGTTCAGTGGACTGGCGGTGATCTCGTCAGGTTCATACCCCGTCGCGAACTGAGGCACATACTCTGGGATCAAGACCTTGGGGCGCGAAGGCTGCATGTCTCTTGCGGGTTGAGTTGTTGACGGCGGACCAGCGAGCAAGGCTGTTGCAGCGATGCACAACGCGATGCCGGCGAGGCACAAAGATTGGATAGGTCGTTTGCACATGGTATATTCTCGGATTGATGCACACAGCGTTTCTGCATCGCTGATCAATCTCCAGTGTACCACACAATCCAGAATTTACAATAACCATCTATTTACTCAACAATCCAGATGCTTTGTTCTTTGGGCTAGGATTAAGGGCAGAAATCGCAAAGGAATACATGATGGAAGATCAACCAGTCGAACTCGATCTGGCGCGTCCAGGCAATGCCGGCGAGCCGATGAGCGATGGGATTACGGTCGACAAAATCCGCGAGATGGTCGAGCTGTTCTATTCGCGTACACAGAAGGATGATCTGCTTGGACCAATCTTTGATGAGATCGTTGAAGACTGGGATGCGCATTATGAAAAGATGACTCGATTTTGGTCGTCGGCGACGATGCACGCGGGGACCTATTCTGGCAGGCCGATCGAGGCACACAAGTTTGGCGGGCTGAGCATCGCCCACTTTGAACGGTGGGTGGAGATGTTCACAAAGACCGTAAGCGATGTGTTTTCAAAGGACGATGCGGTGATCTTTATTGATTTGGGGCAGAAAATGGCGAGCAATATCGCCATGCGCATCGGCACAGGTCGGCTGAGTTATTGATACTATAGAGCGAAGAGGAAAACAAAGGACCGCTCTATGACCAACACTCCATCAGCTACCAACGAACCCGAATATGTCCTTGGCACCAACGATGCCGAACTTCATAGGCTGGGCTTTCAGCATCGGCTCTGGTTTGTACCCGCACATCGGCTGTGGGAACGCGCGGGGATCGCGCCGGGTAAACAGATTCTTGATGTCGGGTGCGGGCCTGGCTTCGCTTCGTTGGATATGGCCCAGATCGTGACGCACACCGGGCGCGTGGTGGGGGTGGATGAATCGCCGCCTTATATCGAGTTTGCGAATCAACAAGCTCAAGATCGCAAGCTGCCTCACGCGAGTTTTCATATTGGTGATGTGACGCATATTGACCAGGTGCTCGCCGAGCAGGGCGTTGAACCCGGCTCGTTTGATATCGCCTATATCCGATGGGTGATGTGCTTTGTCGATGATCCGACAACAACAATCAACTCGATCGTCAAGATGCTCAAGCCCGGCGGCAAGTTGTTGATTCAGGATTATTTCAACTACGATTCAATGCGTGTTTCACCGATCAGCGAAGCGTTCGAGACGGTCATCGCCGCGATCGCCAAGAGCTGGCAAGAGCATGGCGGCGACACCGACATCATGGGCAAGCTCCCACGCATTGCGCTCGATGCGGGGCTCACGCTCGATCATATCGCACGCGCAGAGATTGAAACACCTCGCCCGGGCAACACGATGTGGAACTGGCCCGATAGTTTCTGGCCGGTGTTTATCCCTCGGCTCGTAGATCTTGGATACATTACCAAGGCACAACTCGATGCGTTCTTTGAATCTTGGGAACAGATTTCGAAAGATCCTGCGGCGTTTATGCACCTGCCGCCGGTATATGAGATGATGGCGACCAAACCCGTTTGAGTTGATCCTCTTCGATCATCCTCGCATAGATTCGAGTTCGTCCCATCGGGCGTAGAGCCGGGCCGATTCGGCTTGTGCTTCGTCGAGTGCTTTGCACGCCTTGGTCATTTTCTCATGATCGGCGAGTACCTTGGGATCGGCGAGGGCTGCCTGGGCTGTTTCGATCTGGCCGTCGGCTTCCATGATGTTTTCTTCGATCGAGTCGTACTCGCGTTGGTCTTTGTAGGAGAGCTTCTTTGGCTGATTCGCAGCCCGTGTCTTGCCTGTCTTTTCGGCTTTGGGCTTTGGTTGGCTCGCAGCTTCTTGTTGGGCTGATTGTGCGTTGAGCACACGGATTGCTTGGTCCAGGCTCGGGCAAATTTGTTGCTCGCCGGTGCCATCAAGCACCACGATTCGTGTCGCGAGTTTTTCGAGCATGATCCGGTCATGGGTAACAAGGATCACCGCACCGGGGAAATCGCTCAATGATTCTTCGAGCAGTTCAAGCGTTGGGATATCAAGATCATTGGTGGGTTCGTCGAGCACTAATACATCAGCAGCTTCAAGCATGATCCGTGCGATATGGACGCGTGCGAGTTCGCCGCCGCTGAGCGAACCCACCGGCTGGGCGAGCTGGTCATCGCGGAACATGAATCGGCGTGCCCAAGATTTCACATGCATCGTTCGCCCACGAAACTCGACACGATCGCTCACCGGGCACAATGCTTCGCTCAAAGGCATGTTGGAGGGGAAGTCCTTGCGGTGCTGCGAGAATATCACAACCTTTGGCATTGGTTCGGAATATTGGATCGACCCTTCGTCGGGTTCGAGTTCGCCGGTAAGAACTTTGATAAGGGTCGTTTTGCCGCTGCCATTGGCTCCGAGAAGCCCGACGCAATCGCCAACGCCAAGCACCAGATCAAGCTTGGTAAAGAGCTTGTTGTCGCCATAAGCCTTTGAAATTTCGGTTGCTGCGATGAGCTTTTTGGTCTGTCGATCGGTGGATGAGAACTCAACGAGTGCGCCGGTATTGGTGGCTGCTTCGTTGCGTGCTTTGAGTTCGTTGAGCTCGGCTCGACGGTCTGCGCTCGCGTCGATCTGTTTTTTTTGCTTTGTTTGTCGACCTTGTGCGCCTCGTCCGAGCCAGACATTGTCTCGGCGAACTTCATTAGCAAGCGATTGAACCGCTTTGGCTTGGCCATCGATAAACTCGGCGCGTCGTCGGATGAACTCAGTGTAGTTGCCATCGACGCTGAGCAACCCGCCGGGATAGGCATCGGAGAGTTCGATGATTCGCGTAGCGACTTGTTCGAGGAACCGTCGATCATGGGTGACGAACACGGAGGCGTATGCAGCTTGCCCGCCGATGCGTTGGGTGAGGAACTCTTCGAGCCATGCGATCCCTGCGAGATCGAGGTGGTTGGTTGGTTCATCGAGAAGCACAAGGTCTGGCTCGTTGCCGCAGGACGAAAGGGCGCATGCGCTCGATAGTCTTTTTCGCCATCCGCCCGAGAGTGTCGCCGCTTGCATTGTCCATTGGTCTTTTTCGAATCCGACTCGGCTCAGGGCGATCTCGGTGATGGTTTCTGGGTCAAGATGATTTGCAGCGTGTTCTGGAGCCTTGCTCAACACCGCGTCGAACACATTGACGCCTTCGTCGAAGATATCTACCTGCGGGATATACACCGACGAGACCGCTGATGGTGTGACGATCTCCCCGGTATCAGGTGGGTCTTGCTGGGCAAGAATTTTGAGGAGCGTCGATTTTCCAGCCCCGTTTGGTCCAATAACCCCGATCCGGTCGCCCTGATCGACACGAATAGAGATGCCTTCGAAGAGTGTTCGCACGCTATGGGTTTTCGAGATGTTTCGTGCGTGAAGGAGCATGTATACCAGTATTGTTCAAGGTTTCGGGCGAATTCGAGCATGCAATCGTAGGAGGGGATTGGCTTGGTTTGATCTTGTGAAGCGAGGAATTCGCCTTGATTCAAACATGGGCATCTGATGAGTTATCTGCCAGTGGTTTTGGGCGTGTATTCTCTTCTCAAGACTCGCTTGTTTCGATAATCTGGGAGACCAAAATGGTCGATTATGCTCTCTATGGAACCAGACACTACCGACCAAGCCGTAGCAACCCTCTCGCCAACATCAGAAACCGGAACCGAGTTTCAAGGAGAGGAAGCCGCAGTCGCGGTGACTCGCTATGTTGTGGTGGAAGTCAATCACAACTTCTATGGCATGCCAACCTCGTCAACTGTTGAACTTATGAGTTCGCAGATGGTTTCGGTTACCCGTGTGCCTCACAGCCCGGCGTTTATCTCGGGTGTTGTGAATCATCGTGGTACGATTATCCCAGTGATTGATCTTCGATCACTCTTAGGCTTCGAGCCTCGCTCAGCCGAAACAGAGAAGTTGTCGCACATGTTCGAGAAGCTGAAGAATGATCATGTAGGCTGGCTCAATGCACTCCAAGAAGCGATCTATACCAGTAGCGCGTTCACCAAGGCGACCGATCCAACAAAGTGTAACTTTGGAAAATGGTATGAGTCGGTGATCGACGGCACATCACCAATGAGTGATATGGTGGCGGATGACCCTATTCTCAAAGCTCTTTTCGACCGATTCAATCGTCCACACCGCAATATCCACGCGCTCGCCCAGAAGGCATTGCATTTCAAAGAGGATGGAATGGTCGATAAGGCGATCGCATTAATCGATGAATCTCGTGATACTGATCTCGCCGAAATGTGTACGATCTTCGATCAGGTCCTTGAGATCGTCTCGACTCGTCTCGATTCGATGATGGTGATTACCGAGGTTGGATCACGCAAAGCCGCGATCGCGGTTGATGGTGTATCGTTTGTTGTCGATTGCGAAGATAGCTCGGTCGAGCCGTTGCCAGATACCGCCGATAACACCGAGTTCCTTTCGGGTCTCGTTCATCAAGACGACGGCACCTATATTCTGATCGCAGATCTCGAGCATATCTATAACATCGCTTGCCCAAGCAAAGATATTTGAATCAAAGGTAAATGATTACACTTCTGGCCGATCGATCTTTGGATCGGTCGGCTTTTTCCATGCGATGTCGGGGTCTTTGTGCAAGACGCCTGCGCTCTGCTTGACACACCGTCGGCATGCGATTACAGCTTCGTCAAGCGGGCTCTGCCAGTGCAGCCCGTCGCGTTGTGTTTCGAGACAAAGCTTACAGGTCTCTTGCTCTGAAGGCGTATAGCCCGAATCGAGATAAACTAGCTCTGTGAATGCGATCGCCAAACATTGGCTACAGATCAATGATCCGCGATGCCCTTCGACCATCTGTCGCCCTTCATCCCAAGGCATCGTGCAATAGTTACACTTGAACACCAACTCGCCTTGATCATTGGTTTYGTTCATCAGGAATCCTTCTTCGATGTTCGCGATGAGTCCATCAACTGATGGCGAGCGAGTTTTTCATAGGTCGGACATGTTTCCATAAGTTCGTCATGCGTGCCTTGACCGACGACTTTGCCATCGTCAAGCACCACGATCCGATCGGCACCCAGCACGGTCGATAGGCGATGGGCAACGATCAGGCTCGTGCGATCTTTGCAGAAGGTATCGAGCACTTCGCCGATGAGTTTTTCAGAATGAGCATCGATCATCGAAGTCGCTTCATCAAGGATGAGGATCGCAGGATCGCGCAAGATCGCGCGTGCGATTGCCAAGCGCTGGCGTTGGCCACCGGACATGGTGAGCCCTTGCTCGCCGACTTGGGTATCGAGTCCGTTTTCGAGTTCGCTGATGAACTCCATCGCCCGTGCATCACGGGCAGCCTGTTCGATTTGCTCACGCGAAGCATGGCGGTTGCCATAGGCGATATTGTTGGCGATCGTGCCTTTGAATAGCACAACCTCTTGGGTGACGACGCCAATTTGTTTTCGCAACGAACGGATGCCAACGCGGGAAAGATCGGTCCCATCGATGAGCATGCGTCCTTCGTCTGGATCGAACAGCCGAGGGATTAGCGAGAGCAGGGTGGTTTTGCCACAGCCGTTTGGCCCGACRAATGCAACGGTCTCGCCGTGCTYGATTTCGAGCGAGACCCCCGAGATCGCAGGCTTGGTCGCGCCAGGGTAGATCACCGAGACATGATCGAAAACGATCGTGTTGTGATGGCGGGCGAGCTTTGGTAAGCGTTTTTCGTGTCCGGGTTCTGGCTCGGAAGCGAGAAGTTTGTCGAGTCGATCGGCTGCTGCGCCAGATTGCTGGATATCATTGACCAGCCCGGACATCGGTTTGAWGCTTGCGCCGGCGAGTGCAARGGCAACAAGCACGGTCATGAACTCTGATTTGTCGAGCGAGCCGTCGATGATCAACTTGGCTGCGACGATGGTCAACCCGCCGAGGGCGAACATGGTCATGAACTCGGCCATCGGCCCAGCAAGGGCTCGGGCGGTGCGGATTTTGAGCTGCTGACGAAGCACTTCTTTGTTGATCCGCGAGAACCGCCCGGTTTCATATCGTTCGGTGGTATGCACCTTGACAACCCGCAAGCCCTGAAGCGCCTCGGTCGAAGCGCGATACAGATCGGCCTTGCTCGAAAGCGCCTTGCCAGAAGCCTTGCGGATTCGTTTACCGAGCTTGCGGATCACTGCTGCTAAAATCGGCATGACCAAAAGGGCCACGATTGCAAGTTGCCAGTTGGTTAAAAAAGCGACGCACAGTGCTACAAAGCCTTTGGTTACATGGGCGACCGCCTTCGAGAGCATCGCTACGAACCCTGCCGAGAGCGCTTCGGTATCGTTGACGATCCGAGAGATCGCATCCGTCGGGCCCTCAGCAACAATCGTTTTGAGTGGCAGCTCAAGCACCTGGCCAAACGCGAGTCTGCGGACTCGCGCGACGGTGGTATGGACGACCGTGAGCGCAAGGTATTGGTGCATGAAGTTTGCGAACGCGCCGATAAAACTCAGCACGCCGAGCGAGACCATAATCAGTACAATGCTGTCGAACGAGCTTGCCGGAAGCAGTTCAATCCACTGTGGCTGGATGATCCCAAAGAACTCGCCGGTGTCGATGTATCTTTGGGCAATCTCTTGAAGCCCTGCGCTGCCCGGCTCGAGCAAGATATCGAGAATCGGGCGCATCGCAATAATACCAGCACCCACGCCGCCAGCCGAGATGAGCGCAAAGAACGCCCCGAGCATCAAGTGCCCGCGCATTCGTAACATCTGCTTTGCAAATTTCCAAAAGGCGTCCATAAGGATCAATCATACGAGCCGAGTCGGCTCATATCTCCACTTGCTCGCGGGTGATTCGAATATGCTCAGGCGTGTGCAATGTTCCTTGGTTCATCCCCGGACACCCCCGAGACTCTTCCTTCCACGCCCGCTTGCCCACAAGGTTGCTCTTCCAGAACGGCCAGGTTCGGCATTGCTCTGGACGCGAGCCATAGACGCTGCATCCGGTTTTACCGGCTTCATCGCGTGTAAGAAACACGCAGTCATACCCAAAGCCATCCGCTTGGATCTCATTGAGCGATCTTCCGACGAGTGTGTCGCGTGTGTACTTTGTGTAAAAATCTTCCTTTGATATTTTGAGACCATTCGCTATTGCTTGGGCTTCATCGTCGGTAAACAACACAAATCCGGTTGGCCCAGTGCAGCAGTTGCCGCACTGGGTGCAGGTAAACCGTAAGCCCACTTCGTCCGAGTCGGTGGTTCCCGTTGGGTCTGGCTTGTCGAACCATTCTTGTTTCTCTTTGGATGAACTCACGCAATATCCGATCGTTGAATGACGACGAGTGTTTGATCATCATCGCGTTCGAGCTTGTGCGTGAACTTGTACAATGCTTTATGAATCGAATCAATCACACACTGAGGCATCCCCGTGCAAGCGTTGAGCGAGTCCATCAGTCGATCAACACCGAACATGTCAAGATCGTTGTCTGTAGAGAGGTGGCGAGGGGCAGCGGCTTCGGTAATGCCATCGGTGTACAAAATGAGCGTGTCTCCAGGTTCCATGATGCACGAATCAGATTCAAAATCGATATCTTTCGTGATACCCAAAGGCAAGGTTCCTGCGCTCTCGAGCTGTTTAATCGTGCCGTCTTTTCGTCGAATCATCGGCGGGTTGTGCCCGCAGCGTGTCCATTGAATTTTTCCAGACTCTGGGTCAAGAACACAAAAGAACGCGGTCGCGAACTCGCCGTTGAGGTTGGCCTCGACAAGTTTTCGATTGCAATACCTCGCGACATCCGCGATGTCATCGACCACCGATCGAGAATCTTCGAGCGTGTCGCGGTAGCAATGCAAGATCGCGCGAAGCATCGCCATGACGGTTGCGGCGCCTGGTCCATGCCCAGAGACATCCGCGATCACAATCCCGATTCGATTATCTTCGCCTTGGAAATAATCAAAGTAGTCGCCGCCCGCGATATTGCTCGTGAGATAGCTTGTCGCAAGGGTGAACCCTTCGAGCTTGGGCGCACGATCAGGCAAAAGTTGGCGTTGAATTTTGGCGATCTGCTCGAACTGACTCATCAACTGCTCGTTGAGCGTCTCAGCCTGTTTACGAAAAACAAGGTTCCGCGTCGCGGTGCCCATCATGTTCATATCGAGCAACCCAGCGACAAAGGAATCAAGGTTGTTCCAATCTGCTCGCTCATGAAAGCTCAGCGACCAGTTCAAAGGCTCGCCATCGTCATAGGCAGGCATCGCCGTCACGCTCTTGAGCTTGCTCGCATAAGGGCCAAGCGCCTTGAACAACGCTTGGTCTTTGGTGAGATCAAATCCTGTAAGCACCGAAGGCTCACCATGAGCAATGATCTCGCCGATCAAACCACCCTTGTAGGTTGGTAGATTTTCCCACTCGGCCCAAGGGTTCCCGCCCGGCGAAGGCTGAGGCGAAACTTTGACAGGGTGCGATATCGAACGCGTGATTTTATATTTGTCCGGAGCTAACCCACGCGTAGACACACTCACAAACGCATCACGCGGAAACCGCTGCCCAACCCAAGGCCCAAACGCCTTGAGCATCTCCGCCGGATCCTTGACCGAACTCACCTCACGCAACACCTTTGAGAGCGCCGCGATCTTCGGGTTGTCCGAGAGATCAACAAAGCGATGAGTAGTGACTGGATTGGTAGGCGAGTTATTCACGCACACCCCGCTTCGATCGTTTCACACAATGTCTGCGCATGCTCAAGCGATGCATCGACCTCTTTGTGCGCACGATGGTGGTCATCGCTCGGCAGAAGCGGGATATTGATTCGTACATTCCATGCTGCCGATCGCGCAGCTGCTTGCCCGAGGACTGCTGCCACACCGAGATCAGATTTGAGTTGTTTGTTGGTCTTTGAAATCAACTGCTCGCACAGCCGAAGCATCTCGACCGACAATGCAAGCATCGCCCGTGGCGGGCCGATCGCCCCAGCCACCGCATCACTCCACCCGGCGACCCGGTCCGGATGATCCTTGTCGAGTTTCCAGAGCGTATTGAGCACGCCATATCCCGCCGCATCCTCATCGCCGAGCGTCAAGAACATCGCTCGTGCTCGCTCAAGCTGTTTCTTTGCATCGGTATTGAATGCGTGGTGCTCGGCAAGTGATTTTTTATCAATCGAATAGCTCACCACCATCTCGGCTGCTGCTGCTGCGGTTGCTCCGGTCAACGCTGCTGCTGCGCCGCCACCCGGTGCATGCACCTTCGCGCCGAGCTGCTCAAGAAACCCGCCGATGGTTTGGGATGCAATATTTGGAGTCGATTCGGTGCTCATGGCACTATCTTAGCGCCAGTGCAACGGTGGTGGGGATGAGATCCTCAGGGTGTTTCTTTGCCCACTCGATGAGTTGGGATCGCGAGACCCACCTGGTGTCTACATATTCCCAACTCCGAGACAGATCAGGCATCTGCTCAAGCTCGATCTGGATCGCGATATCCACCGATCCCACCGCGTCGTCATGCACCAACACAACCGGTGAGCAGGCACAATGATCGATCATCAAGCCAACTTCTTCAGCGATTTCTCTTTTAAGTTCAGCGACAATCGCATCGAAATCCAGCGTGCCGATCTGATTTGCTGGGACATCAACACCTCCGCTCGGGCCGAGTTCCCAGAGGTTGCCGTAGCGATGGGTCTTAGGCGAACGCTTGCCGAGCAGATACTGCCCAACGCCCTGCTCATTTGGCGAGGTGATGATCGCCGTCACCGCGAGTAGCGAGATGCCCGCATCAACCGTATCACGCACGGCATGAAACTTGTATTCTTCAACCGAAGCACGGATCACACCAGTAGCTGGGTCGTAGGAATCAAAAGCGAGCATCGATCCGTTGAAGTATCGTGGGTTCTGTGCGCACAAGCCTTGCCATGCATTTTCAATCGCGTCGGCTTGTTCATGAGCCTTGGGCGAACGATCAATTTTGATTGTAATCGGCTCCGTGATGGCTTCGATTCGTACCATGCGATTAGTTCAAGAACCCGCCGAGTTGGCCGCCGATATCGCCGAGCCCGAGTTCTTCTGCCTCGCGGGAAATCAAATCCTGCACCTGTTGTTGGGCGCGTTGGGTTGCGTCGTTGATCGCATCCTTTATAAGTGAAGTTGCGAGGTCACGGGTTTTCTCATCGACTGCCATGCCTGCGAGCAGTGCCGGGTCGAGCGTGAGATCGAGGAGTTTCATCTTGCCATTGACGACCGCTCGGCACGCTCCGCCCCCAGCTTCGCCATCAACGCGCATGGTCTCGACCTTGGCTTTGATCCGCTCACCAGCCTGGGCGAGTTGTTCCTTGTTTTTCATCAATGACCCAAGGGCCTGCATGGTTTTGAGTTTGTCGAACATCTATTGATCTCACTGGTTTGGACTATTTGTTCTTTGGATGCACGCGTTTGATCTCGCCTTCGAATACATCGAGGACGGATCGAACCAACGGGTCTTCCATCACTTCTTCGGGCGTTGGTCCACGCAGTTGCGGGGTTGGTTGCGTGCGTTCTGGCGGCGTTTCATTTGATGGCGCAGGTTCAGATTTGACAATCTGAATCTTCCGCCGATGGCTCGGCGATTCTGAGTCGCTCGGCTCATCGCGTTTGATGGGTTTGACGGGTCGTAGGGGCAGCGTTGGTCGAGGCACAGGTGCCTCGGCGGGTTTCAGGGCTGAAACCGACGCTGCCCTCATGCTTTTTTTACTGCGTTTCCTCCCGCAATCACAAACGCAGCCACATCCGCAATCTTCTCGGTCATTGCTAAGCGAACCATACAGGCATCGAGCAGTGCCCGCGGCGCAGGCGACGATTTGATCGCCCGTTGCACCGATTCGCACAACGCGATCATGTGGACCATTCCCGCCGCGTCGAACCGCCGAGCGCGTTCGTATTCAGTGGTTCTTGCCTCATCGGAAAGATCAACTAGGTCGGTGTCCATGCCGCAGGATCCGAGGACCATCAGGTCGCGGAACCGTTCGAGCAAAGACCCGAGGAGTTGTTCGCCCGAGATGCCTTTGTTCATCAGCGTGCCGGTTGATTGAAGTACTACCTTCGGATCACCATCCGCAATCGCGTCAATCAAGGTGCTCAAGAGGTCACGATCGGGTAATCCGAGCAGTTCTTCGAGCAGCGTGGTTGTGAGCTTCTTTTCGCCCGAAGCCAAGAGCCGATCAAGCAACGAGAGCGCATCGCGCATCGAACCATTGCCCAAGYGCGCCAGCGTAAACACCAGCTCGTCATCAGCCTTGAACCCTTCGGATTTAACAAGCGATTTCAGATGCTCAGCGATCGCAACGACCGGAATATTGCGGAAGTCGAACCGCTGACACCGCGACTGAATCGTCGCGGGCACCTTGTGCGATTCGGTCGTGCAMARRATRAACTTYACATGCTCSGGCGGCTCCTCCATCGTCTTGAGCARCRCATTRAACGCCTGSATCGAGAGCATGTGCACTTCGTCAATGATGTAGATTTTGTATCGTCCACGCATGGGTCGATACGCGCTGTTGGCGATCAACTCGCGGGTGTGATCAACCCCGGTGTTGCTGGCTGCGTCGATCTCGATAACATCGGTATCTTGCCCAGCGAAGATGGCAGCCGCGATGTCGTCTTTGTATTCAGGATTGTTGAGTTCATTGGCGAAGATCCGCGCCATCGAGGTCTTGCCGACCCCTCGGGTGCCGGTAAAGAGGTAGGCATGATGCACCCGATCCAAATCAATCGCAGATTTGAGTGTTTTGGCGATCGGCGATTGCCCAACGACTTCATCGAATGTACGAGAACGGTGTTTGCGAGCGAGTGCGGTGTAGGCCATGGGAATATGATAGGATGTTGAAGGTATCATGCCAAAATGATCTGATTGATTGGGGAAATATGAATATTTTACAAAGCTGTAGTATTCCAACGGAATACTCAATCTTGTTTTTGGAGTCATCTCCGCCCGGCCCAGAATCACTCGCCAAGCTCAACCCAAGCCATATTGAGCAAAGTGATGATGGTGAATGGCGTGTTAAGTTCGATTCACTCAAAGGGTGCGAGGTTCTGATTCTCTGTGATGCTGATCCATCGGTCGATTTGAGAGGCGAGACACAGTTCTCTCCAGGATTATCAGACAAGGAGAAAGAGCGGATTGGGTGCAGCAAAAGCCGATGGCATGTAATGATTGATCCGGGCACAGGCCCATTGCTCAAAACACGAAAATCTATTCTTATCGCTTTGGGACAACTTCTCAAGGCAGACCGGACATCGGTTGGTGTATATGCAGTCGACTCATTCCGAGTGTGGCCAATTTCTGCGATTGCAGATGAACTGAAAACCAAGGCTGATGTGGATATTGATTCACTCTACATCACCCACGCAGTACTAAGCCCAGATGGATCAAAATGGATACATACTCACGGGCTTGCGGCACTCGGTGGATTTGATATCGATTTCATCAATCCATCTGATGAGATGTATGACAGTATGAACGCACTTATTCGTGCAATGGTATTTGCGATTTTGGAAGGCGGGCTAGGCAATGATGACCCGATGCACTATATCGCTGAGCCTGGCGGATTGATTCGGACGGTACCAGTTGAAAAATTTGAGCAAGTAGCCAAAACAAAGTTTAGAGAGATTCGTGGTTCAGACGCTGCTCATGTRGCCGATCGATCTGTCGTGTGCGAGCCTAGAAAAGGGAAAAAGCTATTTGGGTTGTTGAAAGAGGTTGTAGAGCCGAGCAAGTTTGTACGCTTTGGTTCAAGCGATAATTTGGTGTTTGCATACTCAAAGACTACTTCCGATATCCTCGCTCAGCGTGCGCAGGAGACCTATCCAATCCTCGTGAAAGCCATGCAGGAGTTTGAATCTCTTGGATTACCTGTTATGGTAAAAGTTGCTTGCCCGGTAGATTCTGGTGAAGGTGACGAGCATATATGGTTCAGTGTTCACAACGCAGATCAGAACGGGATCGATGCGACATGTATAAATCAGCCATACGATGTACCTAATCTACACGAAGGTGATCGAGGGCGATACGGAGTCGGTCAGATCACAGAATGGAATATGCAGACCCCACTCGGTACGCTCTCGCCGAGCGAGCTAGGGATGATTCGAACCATCAAAGCGAATCGGGAAGAGATTGGTAGGCTTATGCAGGAGTATGGCAAAAAATAGAGTTTGATTGCATTCCACACTCCCAACCCCCCATTGTCGATGCCCAGGACACCAACGGCACCGGATGACGGCTGCTTATGGCTGCTGCGGTCAGGCCCTGACCAGTTTCACAGGCCACCCGTGCATCGGGCCCGGGCATCGACAAGAGGGGGTCGAGTGGGGCTATCGTAGGGGGGGATCTGGCTGACGCCAACTCCTTAGAAACTCTCTTTCTGAGAGTTCTGTGGGGATGAGTCTGGTTGCTTGCCCGAATTTTCGGGGCTTGGGTGCTGATCTGGCAGGTTCTGGTATGTTCTGATGCCTGTTGGCCGATACTTCTTGTGGATATACTTGCACTCTTCGTTGTATATATAYTGGACCTTCCACGACCTCTCGGAGTTTTTAGACCCATGGCCGACCAGACATTTGATAAAGAGATCGCTTCGACCGACTGCGCCAAGGCGCCGCTGAACTCGCGATGGATCTTTAAGCTCCTCGTCATCACGCTCGTCGTGTTTGTTGTGGGTGCTTGGGGGCTTTGGGACGCGTCGTCTGTGTATCCCAAGCGAGGCATCCGATATGCAGATTGGGCGAAGTGGCAGTATCTCGAACAAGCGAAGAAGGCCAATGCTGAAGACTTCGGAATTTTTATTCGTGAATCTTCTGTGACGAATCCGGCTGAAGAACTTGAGCGGCTTTCGGATACCGATACCAAAGCTCGCAATATCCATGACTCTGCCAACTCGTCGAGTTCGCGGAACCTGCGTGCAACGATGATGATCACCCGGTATAACTGGCTCGATGCGTTGAAGGTTGTTGGCCAGCTTGATGCGGAGCATACTGCGATTGGGTCGCCTCAGAGCGAGCTTGATGCACAGAAAACGAAATGGCAGAGCGCTGATTCGGTGCCCAAGCCTTTGCACACGCTCGATCTGATTGTGCAATGGATGATCATGGCGGTGTGCTGGGCGATTGCGTTGTATATGTTCCTTCATATGCTCAAGGTTCGATCGAAGAAGTATGCTTGGGAAGCAGCTTCGATGAAGCTCACGCTGCCGGGTGGTGCTTCGATCACGCCTGCGGATCTTGAAGAGGTCGACAAACGCAAGTGGGACAAGTTTATCGTGTTCCTCAAGATCAAATCTTCGCATACCAAACTTGGAGGCAAGGAGATAGCGGTCGACACCTATCAGCATAATCTGATCGAAGATTGGATCTTGGCGATGGAAGAGAAGGCGTTTGGTTCCCAAGAAGATGGGGATGATGCTGAAACTTCAAGCGACTAATTTGAAAGCATATCTATGAGCTGGCCGATCTGGGAAGTTTGGGTCATCGCATCGATTGCGATGCTTACAGGCATCGCGGGGATGGTTTTTGTCGTTTTGGCATTGCCTGGTATCTGGTTGATGACCCTGGTTTCTGCGCTGTGTATGTGGTGGCAGCCCGAAGTTGTTTCATGGAAAACAGTACTCACGCTTGTCGTGCTGGGGATTATCTCTGAAGCGATTGACCTGTTTGCATCAGCAGCTGGCGCAAAGAAGTTCGGGGGCTCAAAGCGAGGGGCACTCGGGGCTGTTATTGGCAGCATCATCGGTGCTATCGCAGGGGGGATATTCCTTTCTGTTATTCCAGTTGTCGGGTGGGTTGTTGGGCCAATTTTGGGTGGGATTCTAGGTGCTGGTGCTGGAGCATTGATGGTTGAGCGAGGGATTGTGAATCAAACCTGGAGCGATTCGCTCAAATCTGGAGGCGGGGCAGCTGCGGGGCGCGCGGTGTCGATCTTTGTCAAAATGGGATTGACGRTCGTCGCTTGGGTGTTCTTTATCGCTGCGGCGTTCGTGTGATTTAGTCTTCGATCTCTGGGATCAGATCAACATACATGTTTCGGCGGTTTCGATAGAAGCTGAGATGGATCGATTGATCTTGGGCGCTGTCGATGATGTATTGGGCGATGTCTTGGATGGTTTCGAACTTTTGGCCATCAATGCTGTAGACAAAGTCGTTGACTTGAAGCCCTCGGCGTTCGGCAGGTGAGTTGAGATCGATGCTGGTGACGATGAATCCTCGGAGCGTTTTGGTCGGTTGGCCTCGGCGTCTGCTTTCGAGCGGGAGGGTTCCTGATGCAAACTTGGCACCGATTTTTTGGAGATACAAACCCGGGACGACTTGGCGTTGGGCTAGGTTGATCTCTTCGTCACGATTCGCGACAATTGCGGTCGTTGTTTTGTACTGACCATCGCGGATGAAGCTGATTTGGACGGGCTCGTTGGGCTTGGTAAGCATGATGGCGTTGGAGAGGCGGACGATGTTTTCGGTGGTTCGGCCGCCGAGCGAGATGATGATATCACCCGGCTCAAGACCCGCTTTTTTCGCGGGGCCGTCGCCGATGAGCTGTTGGATGATGACGCCGCCATCGATATCGAGTTCGTGTGCATCGAAGGCAGGGAGGATGCTCATGTTGATCCCGAGCCATCCGCGTTCGACGCTTCCGGTTTCGATGATCTGGTTCATGACGGCTTGGGCGATATCGGCGGGGATGGCGAACCCGAGTCCGTTGTTGCTGCCGGTGCGTGAGATGATGGCGGTGTTGATTCCGATGATGTCGCCGTGGAGATCGACGAGCGGGCCGCCAGAGTTACCGGGGTTGATTGCCGCGTCGGTCTGGATGAACTCTTGGAGTTTTTGCCCTTGATTTTTATTGAGTGCTGCGAATTGTGGGCTTGTCGAGCCTCTGCCCTTTGCGCTGACGATGCCGGCAGTCACGGTTTGTTCAAAGCCAAACGGCGAACCGATAGCCAATACCCATTGTCCGACACGGACCGCTTCAGAGTCTGCAAAGGTCGCGGCAACGATGCCGTCGGCTTCGATCTTGAGAACCGCGAGATCGGTCTCGGCGAAGGTTCCCACGAAGGAGGCTGCGAGTTCGCGTCCATCGGAAAGCCGAACGGAAATGTATCGACCGGCTTCGATGACATGGTTGTTGGTAAGGATGTAGCCTCGGGCATCGACGATTACTCCTGAGCCCAGCCCTTCGCTATCAGATCGTCGGCTTGAGTTGCGGACGGTGATATGGACAACGGATGGTTCGATTTTTTCTGCGGCGTATTCGAATGCGTCAGAGATATTGAACGCTATGTTCATCGCTTGCTTTTGCGTGGCGTCGGGCTGAGAATCGATATGCGCAAAGGCCATTGATGGGAGTAAGGCGAGCAGGGTAAGGGTGATTTTTTGACTGGGGAGTTTCATACAGCAGCTTCCTTTACATCTAACCTACTTCAAAATTCTACTTCAACCCATTTGTGTACCGAGTCTGCGCACACCGGTGGCACCAATGGGGCAACCGAATATTCTTTGGGATTATTCCCGCTTCTATTCCAACCCGTATTCCGCCCAGCTCGAGCTGGTTTCGGAAACCCGCACGCGTTCGAGGGTGAGATGGGTTGGCAGCGTGAAGGTGTTTCCGTTTGGATCTATATACGAACCGCCTGCTTTGATCTGGGCTGACACATATTCGTAAATCCGCCGAGCAAGGACTTCGGTCGTTGGGTCTTCATTCTCCAGAACGATCAGGCGAGTCTTATATTGCTCGGGGATGGTTTTTAAGAATGGATCATTGGAGTTGATCATCAGGGCGTGGTCGTATTGATCCAGATAATCCTCGACGGCGAGCTTGAGAGATTTGAAATCGCAGACCATGTCATTGTCGTCAAGATGGTCCGAAGCAATGACGAGTTCGACGGTGCGGGAATGCCCGTGGGGGAGTCGGCAGCGGCCCGGGTGTTTGGAGAGCATGTGCCCGTTTTCGATTTCAAATGTTTTGCATACACGGTAGATCATGGGGGATGGTAGGAGCGATGAACCCGGAGATCATGTGCCTCGGGTATCGCCGAAGAGGGTGATGTGGAGGCGGGGGCAGTAGGTCCAGCCTCGGGAGATACATTCATCGAGGATCCACTGGATTGAGTCTCGATCGGGGACTGCGACGCCTTCGGGCATGAGCATGATATCGCGGGGGGCATAGCCAGTGATGTGCGCAAGAACCTGGTCAATCTCGGGGAGATCAGACGGGTCACTGACGACAAACTTGAGTTGGCGGTCTGGGGTTGATGCGATGAGTTCGTTGATCGAATCGAAGTTGAGTCGGCGGTCTTCGTGCCGGATTGCCCATTTGCCAGATTCATCGCGAGGATCGTTGATTGGCGTTGAGTTGGCGAGCTTGGGCGAGAGGCTCATGAGATTGCACGAGACTCCGGGGAGGGTGACGGTGCCTGCGGTTTCGATGGTGATGTGGAATCCGAGTTGGGCGAGTTGGTTTGACAAAGGCACGAGTTGATCGAAGATCATGGGCTCGCCGCCGGTGAGGACAGCGTGCTGGGTGCCCGATGCTTTGGCTTCTGCGATTAACGATTCGATCGTGCGTTTGGTGTGTTCGGGGTTCCAGCTCGCGTAGGGGGTGTCGCACCAAGTGCAGCGTAGGTTGCAGCCGGACACTCGGCAGAACCATGAAGGCACGCCGGTAAGTTTTCCTTCGCCTTGGATGGAGGTGAAGGTTTCGGAGATGGGAAGTGTGTCGGTCATGATTGTTTTAGGCATAAACAGTAGGGTCGGGGATGTTGGCTTGTTCGAATCCTGCTTTGCGGAGGATGCATGAATCGCAGTGTCCGCATGCGCCGCCTGTTGGCGATGGGTCGTAGCAGGAATGGGTCATGGCATAGTTCACGCCGAGCTTGGTGCCGGCTTGGATGATCTGGGCTTTGGTCATTTCGAGAAGTGGGGTGTGGACGGTGATGGTGTTGCCTGTCGTTTTTCCCTCTACGCCGAGCTTGGTGGCGAGGTTGGCGGTTTGTATAAAGGATGCGATGAACTCGGGTCGGCAGTCTGGGTACCCGGAGTAGTCAATCGCGTTGACGCCGATGAAGAGATCGGTTGCGTTGAGTGTTTCTGCGTAGGCGAGTGCGATCGAGAGGAAAACCAGATTGCGTGCGGGGACATAGGTGATCGGGATATCCGTCATGTTGGTTTCATCGCGATCTTTGGGGACTTCGATGTCGGCGGTGAGGGCGGAGCCGCCGAAGGAGCCGATATCGAGGTTGAAGATTCGGTGCGAAGCTGCGTGCATCGATGACGCGATGTGTGCGCACGCATCGAGTTCATTGCGATGTCGTTGYCCATARTCGAAGGCGAGKGTRTGGCAGGCGTARCCTTGWTTTTGGGCCATGGCGAGGACGGTTGAGGAGTCGAGTCCGCCGCTGAGGAGGATGACAGCGGGGCGATTGTTCGGTTTATTTTGGTCGGTATTTGCTGGCATATCAGTGGGTTAGGAAAAAAGGTGATGGTTTTGTGTATCGGAAGGGACGAGGGTATGGTAGGATGCTGATATGCCATTCTCCGTACTTAACGCGAGGGTGTTGTGTGTTCGCCCGATCGGGGTCACCTCCGACTTCTGTCCTGTCTGTCGACAGGAGCGCCGTTTTCATCTTGCGCAGGCCGAACGCAAACGATATTTCATGTGCTTTGATCAAGGACGCGAGGGGCAGCCTCACCATGAGCTGACTTGCTTTGTGTGTGCCTGCAAGGTCGAGCGATCGGTGGAAGAGCGCCCGATCGAGATCTTGCCGGACCCAAAGAGTGCGGGGAGCTATGAGCCGGAACCATTGCCGATTGTGTGTTCGCGGATTACTGATTGTGTCGCGATGGAAGATATGCTCCAAGCGGGCGGGCTTGTTGGCGAAGATCGCGAGGAGATGATCCGGCATACGATATTTAGCTTTGCGCGGATTTATGACGAGGAGCCCTTCGAGCGGATCAAGCCTTGGGTTCGGATGACGATCACGATTGTGATTATTGTGATTGCCGGGCTCGGCGTGTTTTCGATGCAGCGATCGGGTTCGATGTTGCCGATGATCTCGGCGGCGGGCGCGATCGTGATGGTGATCTTTGCGTTGTTGTATTGGGTGACGACGCATTCGCCCCGCAAACGCGTGCGGACATGGCTCGCGATGGCGTTGTTGCCGATCGATCCAAGCAGCGATGAGATTCGCAAAGCGCGAAGAGAAATGCAGGCGTCGCGGATCAAGGCTGGCGATTGCATCCGCAGCGAGAAGGTGCTTGCGAAGATGAAGAAGCTGCGCGGGGCTTGAACACAATCAGAAGCGTATCATGTATCAATATTTTTGACAAGGGACGCAGAGTTCTTTGGTTCTGTTGAGTCAGTCGTAATGGATTGGATTTAGATGATGCTGATAGTTGGGTATCGAGTGAAGCGGAAAAAGAAGGGGTATGCTGCGTTATTTTGTGCATGCTGTCGGAGGCCAAGGGCTGTGGAAGTCACGCGATTGAGCGAGACTTCTCATGTCTACTACATTTCATTTGGATACGGAAAACCAAAGTATTATGAAACGAAATGCCCAGAGTGCGGCATGCTCAAAGCAATCGAACTCAAGGCCTTTCGTGGATTTGTAGCGGAGCCCGATATTGATCAAGCTTTGGCAGAAAAGACGACGCCAGACTTGGCAGCTGTCTTGGATAACATGATTGGTTATGAGAGGTACATTCAGTCATCTGAGGCAACTAGAGAAGATCGTGTCAATGAGATTCGAAACACAATCGATGAGTTTTCTAACATGGCAGAGATGAAAATGGAATCGTCCAATAGCGAGAGCCTTTCTGCCGTTGTCCAGCTCGGGATGATTGTTTCTGGGGTTGGCGTAGCGTTCGCATTCGCAGGCTAC
>NVSM01000038.1 GCA_002401225.1 bacterium | reverse complement strand
GTGTTCATGATATTTCTCTCTTTCTTTGAGGTCATGGGGCTTTCTCAATCCCCGGATTGTGAATCCGGGCCGCCTCGGTTTGGAGGAGGGCCGGGGGTCATAATGGTTGAATATAAGTTACCGTCTGCGGCGAGCACCGACGAGACCGCCGAGGCCCAAGAGTGCGAGGGCACCGGGAGCGGGGACGGGCGTGATGGAAGCGAGATGAAAACTTTGGCCGCTGGATGCAGTAAWAATATTTGGTCCAAATCCACTCGGGGCAGAACCTCCACCCCCAAAGAAGTTAAAGTCAGCAACGGTACCTTGGGCGACAAGTTCGGAGGTGTAATCCACGAAACCACTGGTCTCTAAGAAAAGTATGACAAACTGACCTGCTGCGCTGGTGAAAGTACCATCGCCGCCACCTGTGCCAGAGATGGTGACTGAGAAATCAGAAAATACGGAATCAGGGAAAGAAAAGGCGTTGTAGGTACTGCCGTTGTTGGGTGCCAGGACGGTGTCGATGGTGATCGATCCCACCGCGGTGGTGCCAATCTGTTCTCCACTCCAGAGGATGTCGTAGGTGATGATGTCCGCTTGGGCGGCGGTTGTGGCGATGGTGGAAGCCGTSATGATTGCGGCGATGCCGAGTGGCGCGATGCGCCCTTTGTGAATACTCATGTTCTTTCTCTCTTTCTTTGYGGGGTTCTCTTTCCCCGTTGTTGATRCACCGYGRGYGACTTGCCTTCTCTGAGGCGAAGAAAACACCCATGCTGCATAAGTCCAAGCGTAAAAAAACGCCGTCCTCCCAGTGGGAATATGGAAATAGAAAAAGATTCTTCTTTAATTGTGCGAGATCAGTCCTGAATCGCCTGGATCGGCTATTTTAAGCTCTGGAGCAGTTCTACGGCTTCGATATTTACCGGATGTTTGGGGTTGTGATCAGGTGCGTTGAAGAACGCGATGACCTGATTGAGCAGCGTCTTGGCCTCGTCAGTTTGATCCAGAGCGATCAAACTCTCCGATTGGCGAACCAAGAAACCCATGATGACGGGATGTTGGGTGGTGTATTCCTGAGCCGCGATCTCGATGGAGATGTCGTATTCGCTGATCGCTCCGGCATGATCGCCACGCGCGGCGAGGATCTTGGCGAGGGTCTCGTGGCTGCCTGCGACGGTTCGGGGTTGCAGGTCGGGATTGCTCTTGGCGAGTTCGATTGAATCACGCGCCGTTTGCTCGGCTTCATCGAGCCGACCTTGATCGCGTTGGATAGTGGCGAGGTTCTCGCGAGTGCGAAGGGTTCGCTGGTCAGCGACGCCGAAGAGGATGTTGATCTGTTCGATGAGTTCGATCGTCGTCGATTCGGCTTCTTCGAGACGCCCCACATGGCGTTGTGCGATTGCGAGCTGGTGGACCGATCTGAGGGTCATCGGGTGTTGTGGGCCAAGAAGCTTGCGTCGCCCATCGACGACTTGCTCAAGAATCTTAACCGATTCTTCCGGATCATCAATACACTGAGCAAGGATCATGAGCGTATCGAGCGTGTGGGGATGATCGAGCCCCAAGRTTTCGAGTTGGAGATCCGCGACAGGTGACAGAACTGTGTACGCAAGGACGGGGTCCTGTCGCATGGCGATGGCGCCATAGATGGAGGTCCAGAGGAGTGACCGCGGGTCACGCTGACCGATGGTTTCGCGTAAACCTTCGCTTGCCTCTTTGAGTATCCTCACGGCTTTGTCGGTTTGCCCAAGGTCTTGATACCCGACGCCGACGGCGGCTTTGGTCATGAGAGATTTGATATGGAGTTGGCCATAGACCCGCTCGCAGTTGTCGGCGGCTTGCTGCATGATTCGGAGTGTTTCTTCTACGGTCTGGGCGTGTYCGGYGTGGACTGARCGCGAGTATTCCGYGTAGGCATCGACGGTTCTTGGATCGTCGGGGCCGAAGAGTTGTTCGCGAGTGCGGTACGATTTTTCGAGCAGAATGACGCCCTGGACAGGGTCGCCCAGTTCGAGGTACGAAACCCCGATGGCAAACCCGATCGCGGCTTGTGCGGCGGGGCGATCATCAAGCTCGGCGAGCCCATCAACACCCTCGGCGAGAATATCAACCACCAGCACATCGCGCCCCGAAGCGATTGGTGAAGCGGAACCAAGCATGTTGGTCAGGAACTCGACAATCTCGGTCGATTCTTCAAGCGCGACCTGCTTCTCGGCTTCTCGCTCCATCGCGGCCCGGGCACTCAGCGTCGAAAGCACGGTGCCGGCAATCAGCGCGATGACCGCGACACTGAATCCGACAACCAGCCCTTTGTTCCGCTTGGCGAACTTGCCCGCTTGGTATCGGAGTGTTGGCAATCGCGCGATGATGGGCTGGTCGGCGAGATGGCGACGGATGTCCTCGGCCATCGACCCGGCGGATTGATATCGACGACCCGGGTCTTGGGCGAGTGCCTTGGAGACAATCGCTTCGATATCGCCTCGGAATGCTTTGTTCAGACTTCCGAGGCGTGGTGCATCGGTGCTGGTGACAAGAAGCACGGCCTCAGTCAGCGGGATGTCGGCGACATCAAACGGTTGATGCCCGCAGAGCAACTCGAAGAGAAGAATGCCGATTGAGAAGATATCTGTGCGAGTATCGACCAAGCCCGGATCACCAACCAGTTGCTCCGGGCTCATGTACCCGATTGTGCCCACGATCGCGCCTGCGCTTGTGTGGATGGTCATCATCCGATCTTGGCTCTCGATCCTTGCGATGCCAAAGTCGAGGATTTTGATCTGCCCGGCGTCCGTGACAAGAATGTTGTTGGGCTTGAGGTCACGATGGATGACACCCCGCTGGTGGGCGTGCTCGATCGCGTCGTTGACCTGGGCGATAAGTTCGAGGCGTTGCTTTGTATTGAGCGACACACGCTCTGCGTATTGGGTGATGGGCTCGCCATCGACGAGTTCCATCGCGAAGTACGGGCGTGNATCAGTGCCGTCATCAGTGTCCAGAGACCCGGTCTCATAGATTTGGGCGATCCCTGGATGCTTGAGGATCGCGAGCGCTGATGATTCGAGCTTGAATCGGCGGACTGATTCTGGAGAAACGACACCCGAGCGGATGATCTTGAGTGCAACACGCCGCTTTGGGTTGTTCTGCT
Organism: bacterium; assembly: GCA_002401225.1. Lineage (GTDB taxonomy): Bacteria > Planctomycetota > Phycisphaerae > Phycisphaerales > UBA1924 > UBA1924. Next base: position 22,326 of record NVSM01000038.1, on the reverse strand, counting down.
GGGCTTCGTAGACCTTGCCCATGCCTCCGGTGCCCAGGATTCCGAGCACTCTGAATGCGCCGATGCGATCCGGAATTTGGTCAGTCGATTGGATCTGCTCAGGATGAATCCCCATGAGCCCGAGACCCGAGGCGTTTGTGTTCACTGCCTTCATCGCATCGTGGTTGATGAGCAAAGCTTCGATCTCTTTGCGGAGTTCTGGCAGGTCATGGCAGCGTTCGCCAAGGATCGCTTCGCGGCGTGCATCAGAGATATCTTTGAGTTCAAGAAACAGTGACTTGAGCGTGGATGGATCGATGGTCATGCTTTGGGTCCCTGGCCTTCAAAGAGTTCTTTCCTGAGCCATGCGCGTGCAAAAATCCAATCGTTTTCTACAGTCGAGTTTGAAACACTGAGTGCCTCGGCGACTTCTTGGATGGTGAGTCCGCCGTAGAGTCGCAGTTCGACGACCTTTCCTGCTCGCGAGTCTATTGCTTCAAACTTGATAAGAATCTCTTCGAGTTCGAGAATCCCGATGGTGGATTCGTCGGCCGCCGCATCGTTTGCAAAGAGCGTAAGAGGCACACGGACTTTGTCGGATCCTCCACGCTTTGCCGCAGTTCGTTGGCGTGCGTGATCAACGAGCACATGACGCATCACCGCAACGACCGTGCGACGGAAGTGCATTTGGTCATTCCAATGATCATCCTTTATCGATTCTGGTGGCATCCGGACAAAGGCCTCGTGGACCAATGCGGTGGGTGAAAGCGTATGATTTGTACGCTCATCGTCCATCAGACCATCTGCGATACTGCGCAAGCGTGCATACATCGACTCCCACTCTTTGGCGTTGGGTTCCGAGTTGCTTGCTTGTCTATCCATAACCATCTTCTTTTTTTACATCGTTTTGATTTACAATACGAGCGATCATCGAGACTCGACCTGATCTGCCACCATTGTTGTACTACTCCCTATGTTAGGGCAGTAGCGTTCCTGTGTCCCGTCAGTGGTCTGTGGGGCAGGTCTCTTATGAATTGGAAATCGTGTGAGGCGATTCGAGTTTCAGATGCTGGTGGTTGTTAGACCAAGCGTTCCCGAGTTTACTTCCTTGAAGAAGGTCTTCCCGTCCGCGTAAATCTTGACAACCCCTTCAATCTCTCTCTGGCAGATCGTAACCATAGCATTTGCATAGTATTCGTATGTTGTGGAGCCGCCACGGCCTCGGCCTGATCCCCAACCCCAAAGCCATCGAAAAGACACCCCTCCAATCGCCCAAAGAGACGATTGCGAGAATTGGGCTTACTTGTACTGATCTCGGACAGAGTTGGAATCAACAGAGACGCTCCGAACCGCCTAGCTCGCTCCAAAACGGCCGAAACGACGCCCTTTGATGGACGCCGTTTCGTATACCTTTTCAGATAACGGAGAGAGGGGGATTCGAACCCCCGAGGGGATTGCTCCCCCACACGAATTCCAATCGTGCGCCTTCAACCGCTCAGCCATCTCTCCAAATAAGATATTGATCAGCATGGGTACACGCCGATCGGGTTGAGCAGGGAGTTTAGACGCGCTCTTGGCTTAAACCAACTCGAATCCAAGCTCAAAGCAATCAGGCTCAAAACAATCAAGGCCCGGGGCAATCAAGGGTTAGGTCAAGATCCGAGGGCGTGGGCGATTGCCTCGATGCAGACTTGAGGCTCGCTCATTCGGCCTGTCCCAGAATGTCGACAGGCCTGCCAGCCAACGCCTGGGCCAACGAGGGTGAACCCGTCATCAATCGCCAGTTGTACATTCCGCTGGGTGCTTGGCTGATTCCACATGGTGTCGTTCATTGCCGGAGCAAGAAGCACGGGGGTTTTCTGTTTGTTGATTGCGCTCAAGATCAAAGTCACTACATCATTGGTCTGGCCATGGACGAGGTTGGCGAGGGTGTTCATTGTGCATGGTGCAACAAGAGCTGCATCGCATCGATCGGCGAGTGCGATGTGTTGAGGATCTTGCGATTCGATATGTTCCCACGATGAGGTGTAGACCGGGTTGCCAGATAAGGCTTGGAAGGTCGTGGGGGATACGAACTCGGTGGCAGCGGGGGTCATGGCGACGGTGACTTGTGCGCCTGCTTGTGCGAGCCGAGAGACGATGGTGCATGTTTTGTAGACAGCGATGCCGCCGGTGATGGCGAGGAGGATTGATTTGTTATTGAAGTGTGTGCGCAAGAAAGAAGGATCAAGCCAATCGCTCGCTGAGTCTTGCCCAGAAGCACCGCTTGAACCTTGTTGTGTTGTATCAGTCATGAGTGTTCAGCTCGATCGAAATAGAAGTGCTGGGTTAGAGCAGTGCTTCTTCTTGAGGGATCGGTGCGTTGTCGATGAACTCGAGTGTGATTTTGTCTTGCATGATTTCTTCGACGACGATCTCGAGATCGGTCCGCCCATCGCGGGCAACCAATGGGCGTGCGCCGTCCATAAGTTGCACGAGCCGACGCTGAATGAGCGCACAGAGCTTGAACTTGCCACCGATTTTTTCGACGATTTCATCACTCTTCAAGGCTTCGATCATCTGATATCCTTACTTTGAGGGCCACAGTTTACTTGGGTCATGCGCGTACCTACACCGGGTGCGGCGTGTTTTCTGTGGCGACAAGTCTAGGCCTGAACCGGGTTTGAGACCAGTGGGAGCCTATGCTGAGACTGGATTTTTCCTATTCATATGAGCAATATTCTATGGCTACACCAGTTTCTTCATCACTCTTTACTCTCGGCGATCGAGTTATTCATGCTGGTAAGCCCGAATGGGGCTCTGGGGCCATTTCTGCTGCGTCGGCGTTTAAGCATGAGGGTAAGACCTGCCAAAGGCTGACGATCCGGTTCGATCGGGCGGGGCTCAAGACGATTTCTACCGCCTACGCCCTGATCAAACTCGCTTCTGAGGTTGCTGATGCGATCAAACCCATGATTGAAGAGCATCATGCCCCGTTGCCTATTGCCAGTGCGGGGCATCGAGAGATCCTCGATATCATGACGCAGATGCCCGAAAACGCCCGTGATCCGTTCGCTTCGCCGGCCCAAAGGCTTGAAGCGACCTTGAGCCTCTATAGGTTTACCAGCACCGGCGGCTCGCTGATTGATTGGGCTGCAGCCCAATGTGGACTCGCTGATCCTATGGGAAGGTTCAATCGGCACGAATTAGAGGATTTTTATCGGATGTTCGAAATGAATCTGCGTTCACACCTTGGCAAGGTGGTCAAGGACGCCAATACTGTCCCCGTCGAAGAGCTGGTGCGGATTCGAGAGAATGCCCCGCCAGCAGCGAAGCTGGCGTTGCAGAAACTGCACCGCAGGCGTTGAGCTTTGGCAACATCCGGCACAGCCGGACACGCACCTCGAAGGATCGGGGAGCATCGAAAACTTCATGGATGTCTCAAACGGACTGCTTGGACCCTACGGATGGGGCTTTTACCGGGCTTTGGTCTTTGTGCGCTCATTTTCGAGCGATTGGCACAGGGCGTTGGCCCTTGGTGTGCAACACCTCTTGGCATGGCAGGACAAACCTGCGACATACTGAGACACGAAACCAAATCTGAAAAGAAAAGGGAATCAGCCATGAAAGAAAACGACTTCCAAGCACGCCTCGCCAATCTCCTCGAGCAGATCGAAACCCTCCCAGAATCAGATCGCCCTAAGCTTGCTCAACTGGCAACTGAAACCAATACCCGCCATCAGCGTATGAAAAAGACGATTGTTGAGCTTCAGGATTCGCTCGATCATCTTCGTTTGAGTGTGAAGTACCTTGTATTCGATCTTGAAGCGACTCGCCGCGAGAACAAGTACCTCCGCAATATGCTCGATAACGCTGAGGGTGCAGACTAAACCCAGCATACTTAATAAAAGACGCGATCCGACGCCGGGTGGGTACCTGGTAGTGAATACGACTCACGACAACTGATCGATCATCGATGATGTCCTCCGTCATTGAATCAACACTGATCGATCTACCGGATTGCATGCTCACAGAGCCCGATTTTTCGGGCTCTGTGTCAATTGGTGCTTTGGTGATTTTCTTGGGTAGATGTGTGTCTAGACTCTGATCAGACATGAACGCCCCGATTCGACATTCTGTTTTTGCTTGGCTGCTGATCATCGCTCAGATGATGGTGGTGGTTATTGGGCATGGTCGGGTGGTGGTGTGCCATGATGACAATGGCTCGACCCATATTGAGTTAGTCAGCGAAGGATCGTGTGGCGGCGATGGTGACGATGGTTGCAATCAGATTGTGAATCAGTCATCAAATGCCCTGTCGAGTGTTTGTTCGCAGATGCCTTGTGTTGATGAGTTGTATGGGCAGGTTGTCTCGCTTTCGAATGTGCGCAGAGCGGGTGCTTTGGCGCATGTGAGTTGGGTGCCGATCTGTGTGCCTACGGCTCTTGAGTGGTGTGCGTTGACGCAGCCGGCCGAGATGTTTGCCTGTGTCTATGAAGACGCGGTTGATTTTGACCAGAGCGAAGAGCGTCGATCGATGCGTGCGACCGTTCTGGTTTTATGATTCTGTAAGAAGATACTGAGATTTCGGTGCCGATTGATGGCACGGTTTTTTGATGTCTATTTTACAGGATTCAACATGAATACGAGAATATTTTTTTCAGCTGCCATCGGTGTAGCTTTGATGTCGGGGTGCGCTGGCCCGCTCGATAGGCGTTGGGATGATCCATCGTACCGATCGATTCAAGAGCGATACAGTGAGCATGATCGGCTTGCTTCAGATGGACAGTGTGTTGTTGGGGCGCAGCCCAAGTTGGATTTGGAAACGCTTGATGCGTTGCGTCTTGAGGATGCAATTCGCATTGCGATCGATCACAATCCGAGTTTGCGGGTTGCGGGATATCGGATTGACGCCGCTTCTGGGCGTGTCGTTCAGGCGGGGCTGTATCCGAATCCGTCGTTGAGCTTTGAAGCCGAGGGGCTTGGGGCGGATGACGGGAGCGGGGGCGAGCAGGCGTATGTTATTGAGCAAGAGATCGTGCTTGGAGGCAAGCTCGAACGGGCACGCGATGTTGCCGAGTCTGATCGGCTCGCTGCACGGGCGGCGTTTGTTGCCCAAGAGTTTGTGGTGGCTGGGCGTGTGACGCAGGCGTATTACGCGGGTGTGTTGGCGCAGGAAGTGTTGACGATGCGCGAAGAGCTTAGTGTGTTGTCGACGCAGCTTCTTGATGCTGCGCGGGCGAAGGTTCAGGCGGGGGTGGCGACTTATCCTGATCAGCTTCGGGCTGAGGTTGCGTTTGAACAATCGCAGATCGAGCTTGATGCTGCACGAYTTGAGGTGGTTGCGTCGAAGCAAAGGCTTGCTTCTGCGATAGGGATTGAGTCGCAGATTGTGTTGGCGTTGAGTTCATCGATTGATCGGTTGCCCGAGTTGCCATCGCGTGAAGAGTTGATGGCGTTGACACTCAAAGCCAATAGCCAGGTCGCACTCGCACGCATCGCGGTGATTCGCGCTAAACAACAGCATGCGTTGGTCAAATCGGATGCGGTGCCCAACTTGGTGGCGTCGGTTGGTCCTCGATATTCTGATATTGATGATGAGACGACGGTTGATCTTGGTTTGAGCTTAGAGATTCCGCTGTTTGATCGGAACCAAGGCGAGATTCGTGCTGCGTTGGCAGAGCGGTTAGCGGCATCGGCCCAGCTTCAAGGCGTGCAGCTTGATCTGCTTGGAGAGGTTGGTCAGGCATGGTCGGCTTATGAATCGGCCAAGTCGTCTGCCGATCGGTATCGGATGAATCTGTTGCCCAAAGCAGAGCAAACACTCGACTTGACACAGCAGGCGTATCAAAGCGGCAAGGTTGATTTTCTTCGCTTGCTCGATGCGCAGCAGGTTGTGATTGAAGCTCGAATTGCGTACATGACGACATTGCACACGCTTCAGATTTCTGCGGCGTTGCTCAATGAATACACACAAATACATACGCCTTGGCGTGATCCTCGCACAGATGATCATGGCCAAGGGGAGGTGAACTGATGAATATCCAAAGATTTTTCCTTCTCGCGTTTCTTGTTCCATCGTTGATGGTCGCTGGCGGCTGTGGCAATGGGGGGCATGAAGATCATGACGACCATGATGATCATTCAGGGCATGCGGATCACGATGATCATGAAGAAGCTGGGGACGAACATGACGAACATGATGATCATGATGAACACAGTGATGTGGTCATGCTTACCGATGAGCAACTCGCAAACGCGGGCGTGGTCATCGAGCCACTCGGCGGCGGTGAGATCGCGACTCATATCATGCTGCCTGCGGAGGTTGGTTTTAATGAGGATGCGGTGGTGCATGTGACGCCTCGCGTTGCGGGGATTGTTTCTGTTGTTGAAGGCTTGCTTGGGCATCAGGTTCAAGCGGGCGAGTTGCTCGCGGTGATTGAGAGTCCTGAGCTTGGAGAAACAAAGATTGCCTATTTGCAGGCGATCCAGGCGAATGCGATTGCAAAGTTTGATCTTGGCCGACAGCGGACCATTAGCGAGAATACGGCCAAGCTTCTTGCGTTGCTTGCTGATGAGCCAACGCTTGATGAGCTTCGTGTCGGAGCATCTGGGTTACGGATTGGCGAAAACAAAGGGCGGTTGCTCACGGCGTATGCACAGATGAAGGCAAGCAACGCGAACTATGCGCGTGAGAACGAGATGCAAAGCAAGGGGCTCTCGACGCAGGCGGATCTGCTCGCGTCGCAAGAACAGTTTCATAGTGCCCAGGCGCAGTATATGGCGGCGTTTGAGGATGTTGATTTTTCGTATTCGCTTGAGTTGCAAGAAGCGGAGCAGGTGTCGATGGTTGCTTCGTCTGCGATGGAGAATGCTGGGCGGAGATTGTATTTGCTTGGGTTGAGCGAGGAGCAAGTGGGGCATGTCGCGAGCGACTCTGATGCAGATGTCGCACGGTACGAGCTTGTCTCGCCGATGAGTGGGCGGATTGTTTCTAAGCACATCACGCCTGGCGAGAAGGTTGGGGATGATTCGTCGGTGTATACGGTTGCGAATCTTGATACGGTCTGGCTCAATATTTCTGTGTATGCACAGTTTGGCGGGATGATTGAAGAAGGTCAGCGCGTGGCTGTGCGTGTTGGAGATCGGGAAGCGTCTGGTGTTGYGGATTATATCAGTGCGACGGTTTCTGAAGAGACGCGGACAATTGCGGCGCGTGTTGTGCTTGAGAATGTTGATCGTTCTTGGAAGCCAGGCGAGTTTGTGATGGTTCAGATTGAGACGGGCAATGGGCGTGCAGATCGGGTTGTGCCCATCGATGCGATCCAGACCTTTGAGGGGCATCAGGTGGTGTTTATTCAGGATGAGGATGGGATCGAACCAGTTGTGGTCGTTCTTGGTCGCAAGAGTGATACGCATGTTGAGTTGCTTGGCGACGAGATTGTGATCGGTACGCGGGTGGTTGTTGTGAATAGTTTTTTAATGAAAGCGGAACTCGGTAAGAGTTCGGCAGGTCATCAGCACTAAGCCAATCCAAAGGAGGACGAGATGCTTGAACGAATTATTGAGTTTTCAATCCGCCAGAGTGCGATTGTGCTTTTGGCGACGCTCGCGATTGCGGGAATCGGGATATATAGTTTTACGAAGCTGCCGATTGATGCGGTTCCTGATATTACCAATGTGCAGGTGCAGATAAACACGAATGTGTCTGCGCTTTCGCCTGTCGAGATTGAGCAGCAGATTACATTCCCGATTGAGTCGGCGATGAGTGGGCTGCCCAAGGTTGAGCAGGTGCGTTCGCTTTCGCGGTATGGGCTTTCGCAGGTGACGGTTGTTTTTGAGGATGGTACAGATATATTCTGGGCGCGTCAGTTGGTTGGCGAGCGGCTGACCGAAGCGCGTGAGGCGTTGCCAGCGGGGTTGGCCGAGCCTGCGATGGGTCCTATTTCTACAGGACTTGGTGAGATTTATATGTGGTCGGTCGAGGCGGTTGGGCCGCGTCCTGATGGGACGGAGTATACGGATCAAGACTTGCGGACGGTGCAAGATTGGATCATCCGTCCGCAGCTGAGAACGGTGAAGGGCGTGACCGAGGTCAATAGTATTGGTGGGTATGAGCAACAGTATCATATTAATCCAGACATGGCCAAGCTGATGTCGTTTGGGTTAACGCTGCGTGACATGATGCAGGCGATCGCGGATAATAATGCGAATGCTGGTGGCGGATACATCGAACACGCGGGCGAGGCGTATCTGGTTCGTGCGACAGGATTGATCGAGAGTGTTGAGGATATTCGAAGTATTAAAGTCAAAACGGTTGATGGTGTTGCGGTGTATATTCGTGATATTGCTGATATGATTATTGGCAATGAGCTGCGCACTGGTGCGGGCACGCACAATGGCGAAGAGGTTGTTATTGGTACGGCCATGATGCTTCTCGGTGCAAATAGCCGAACTGTTTCTGAGGGCGTGCATGAGCGGATGGGCGAGATTCAGAAAACGCTCCCCGAGAATGTTGAGATCAAGACGCTGTATAACAGGACTTATCTTGTTGATGCGACGCTTCACACGATTGAGAAGAACCTTGTCGAAGGGGCGATCTTGGTTGTGGTCATTTTGCTTTTGTTGCTGGGAAACCTGCGGGCAGCGGTGATTGTGGCGTGTGCGATTCCGCTCTCGATGCTCATCGCGGTGACGGGGATGGTGGAAAACAAGGTGAGTGCGAACTTGCTGAGTTTGGGCGCGGTCGACTTTGGGATTATTATTGATGGCGCGGTGGTGTTTGTTGAGAACATTGTTCGTCGGGCTTCGGAGGAGCAAAAAGCCAAGGGGCGGAAGCTGACCAACGACGAGCGGCTTGCGGTGATCTCGCAAGCGGGCAAGCAGGTTGCCAAGCCGACGCTGTTTGGGATTTTGATCATCATGATCGTGTATCTCCCGATTTTGACGCTCACCGGGATTGAAGGCAAGATGTTTAAGCCGATGTCTTTGGTGGTGTTGATGGCGTTGGCGGGTGCGTTGGTCTTGACCTTTACCTTTATCCCGGCAGCGTGCGCGGTGTTCCTTCGTGGAAATTTCTCGGAGAAGGAGAGTTTTATTGTTCGATGGACTAAATCGGTCTATCGCCCAGCACTTGGTGTCGCGATGCGTTTGCGGTGGTTGACCGTTGGTGTTGCAGTGGTTGTTCTTGGGATTGCAGCTTTGATCACGACTGGTCTTGGAAGCGAGTTTGTGCCTCAGCTTGGGGAAGGCGCGTTGGCGATTCAGCCTGCGCGAATTCCAAGTATTGGGATCACGACAAGTATTGAGATGCAGAAGGATTTGGAAAAGGCGTTGGCCAAAGAGTTCCCTGATGAGATCATGAGTATCTTTGCGCGCACAGGAACGGCGGAGGTCGCGACGGACCCGATGGGGCCCAATGTGAGTGATACTTATTTGATGCTTTATCCAAGGGAGCAATGGACGCGGGCGAATACGCAGGAAGAACTTGCTGAGGAGATCGAAGCGTTTATTAGCACGATTCCTGGTCAGAACTTTGAGATCTCTCAGCCGATTGAGTTGCGGTTCAATGAACTGATCAGCGGCGTACGAAGCGATCTTGCGGTGAAGATCTTTGGTGATGATCTTGATCTGTTGCTCAAATCTGGCAATGAGGTTGCCAAGGTGCTTCAACAGATTCCTGGAGCTTCGGATGTGAAGGTGGAGCAGGTGAGCGGGCTTTCGGTGCTGACGATTGATATTGATCGTGAGAAGATTGCTCGGTATGGTCTGAGTGTGCGTGATGTGCAGGAGGTTGTTTCGATCGCGTTTGGCGGGCAAGAAGCCGGGACGCTGTATCAAGGTGATCGGCGATTCCCGATCGTGGTTCGGCTGCCTGAAGAGATCCGAAACAGGGTCGATCTTGTTGGCCAGATTCCGATCCCGCTCCCTGAAGGTCTTTCTTCGTCACACACCAGCAGCGTTGGATCGATGGAGAATAGCGGGCCTTTGGTTCGGTATATACCGCTCGAAGCAGTTGCGGATATTGAGATTGCGGAGGGGCCCAATCAGATCAGCCGCGAGAATGCCAAGCGGCGGATTGTTGTGCAGGCGAATATTCGCGGGCGTGACATGGGCTCGTTTGTTGCCCAGGCTCAAGAGGAACTTGATGCCAAGGTCACCTTTCCTGAAGGGTATTTTATTACCTGGGGCGGGCAGTTCGAGAATCTCGCCAAGGCACGCCAGCGTTTGATGATTGTTGTGCCGATTGCGTTGTCGTTGATTTTCATTATGCTGTTTACAGCGTTTGGAAATGTGCGTCATGCGATCATTGTGTATACCGGCGTGCCTTTGGCGTTGACCGGCGGGATCATTGGGTTGTATGTTCGCGGGATGCCGATGAGTATTAGCGCGGGTGTTGGGTTTATTGCGCTTTCGGGTGTTGCGGTACTCAATGGCGTGGTGATGATTACCTTTATCAATGAGTTGGTCGCGTCTGGGAAGCCTCTGCGTGAATCGGTGATCGACGGGAGCCTGTCGCGTTTGCGGCCGGTGTTGATGACGGCGCTTGTTGCGAGCCTGGGCTTTGTTCCTATGGCCGTGAATACGGGGATGGGCGCGGAGGTTCAAAGGCCTTTGGCGACGGTGGTTATTGGTGGTTTGATAAGTTCGACTATTCTCACGCTGTTTGTTCTGCCCACGCTGTACTTCTGGTTTGGTGGGAGAAAGAGTGAGGCGAAATAGTTTGAACATTGATTCTTGCTGGGCAAGAATTGGCCAGTTCGCTGAGCCAATTTAAGGTGCATGAGACGATCGAAAAGGCAGAGATACGATATTCTTTATTTGATTTTGTATTCTTGCTTGAGATGGCAATCGTCACGGACGAAGTTCTTGATACGAGCAGGGGACAATTGCATCCGTAATTGTCAACTGTCACCAAAGGACTTCGAATGTCAATCCGAACAAAGCTTATCATTCTTCTTTTGATCCCCACGCTTGCCTTTTTGGGCTTTGCTACGGTTTCATTTTTAAAGGCGAAAACAGCAGGGGCAGAAAACGCCAAAATTGTTTTACTTTCTGATCTTGCGACCGAGATGAGTGCTCTGGTACATGAGTGCCAGAAGGAGCGTGGGTATACGGCTGGTTTTTTAGGCAGTGATGGCGTGAACTTTGTTCAAGAGATATCGGCTCAGCGTCGTTTGACAGATGGGCGACTCGAAAGCCTTCAGGTTTCGATGAATGAGAATCCGCCTGCGGAGTTGTCGGTTTCAATTGGAGAAGCGGTCAATAAGGCATTGAGTATTGCAGCGGAGTTGAGTTCGATGCGGATGAAGGTATCTTCGCAAGAGATCGCGGCAAAGGATGCGATCGGGTACTACACAAAGATGAATGGGGCGTTCCTTGATGCGATCGCCAATATTGCTCACGAGAGTTCGGACGATCATCTCGCTCGTGAGTTGGCAGGGTATGCCAACTTTCTTAAATCGAAAGAGCGGGCAGGGATCGAGCGGGCGGTGCTGTCGAATACATTCGCCAAGGATGAGTTTGGCCCTGGGATGTACGCCAAAGAGATATCGCTGATGGCTGCTCAAGAGAACTTCATGGATGCGTTCCTGGCAGTTGGTTCGCCTGAAGCGATTGAGTTGTATCAGTCGGCCATTACTGATCCGTCGTTTGCGAAGGTAGAGGTATATCGAGAGATTGCATTTTCGAAGGCCGAGACGGGCGGGTTTGATCAGAGTCCTGAGAAATGGTTCAAAGCTTCGACGGCACGCATCAACATACTCAAAGATGTCGAAGATGCGCTCTCGGCTCTTGTCGTTGAGCGTGCCAATGCGATGAAGGCACAGGCAAAGGTCGCGATGATTGTGAGCGGTGCGGTATTGCTGTTAACGATTGTTGGTGGGTATTTGATGATTCAGAACATCACCAAACCGATTCATGCGATCGTTGAGGCACTCAAGGTTATTGCAGATGGTGATCTTACGGTGAGCTTGCCCGAGGGGCGGAAGGATGAGCTTGGCGAGATGGCCGTTGCGGTGAATACGATGACCGGTTCGCTTTCATCGTTGATTACTGACATCATCAGCTCGTCGCATTCTGTTGCATCTGCTGCGACGCAGGTCTCGGCGAATTCGGAGCAGATTTCTGAGGGCATGTATGAGCAATCTTCGCATTTGAATCAGGTGTCGGCTGCGGTCGAGGAGATGAGTGCGTCGATTACTGAGGTGGCTGCGAAGAGTTCGCACGCTGAGGCACTCGCCAATGAATCTGGTCAGCAAGCGAAAACCGGAGGCGAGGTCGTTGGGCACACTATCAATGGAATCCAAGGCATCGAGGAACTTGTGAATCTATCTGCACGCACGGTCAGTGATCTTGGTGAAAAGAGCGAGAAGATCAGCGAGATTATCAACACGATTAATGACATTGCAGATCAAACGAATCTGCTCGCACTCAATGCTGCGATCGAAGCGGCGCGAGCTGGCGAGCATGGGCGTGGGTTTGCGGTGGTTGCTGATGAGGTTCGTAAGCTTGCCGAGCGAACAACTTTGGCAACAGCTGAGGTTTGGAAATCGATCAGCGAGATTCAGGCGGAGACGAAGGAAGCGGTCATTTCGATCAATAGCTGTCAAGAGGGCATGGCGACGGGGGTATCGTTTGCTCAAGAAGCCGGCGAGTCGCTTGATCTGATTGTTCAAGCGAACGCTGCGGTGAACACCGAAATATCGGGGATCGCAGCTGCGACGACGGAGCAATCTGATGCGTGCAACTCGCTGAGCCAGAATATTGAGCAGATTAGTGGGCTTATTGAGCGATCTGCGGAGGGTGTTCGAGAAGCAGCAAGTGCAGCTTCGATGCTCTCGGCGAGTGCTGAGGAGATGCAATCGATGGTCACGCGGTTTAAGGTTGCGAGCTAACCCCGGTTCGCCTGCATCCCGATTCGTTCCTCGTGGTACAATGTGTATCAGTATACCTTCGAGGAGCGAAACCATGAATTACCAATCTCGTCTTATCCAAGTTCTTGCGATAGGCACAGCAGTGCTTGCAACAGCCAACACACATGCTTGCGTACTCGATGGGAATGGTCCATATTCTCGTGTGAGCGATTCGGAGAATGGGGATGTTGTTCTTGAGATGTGCGAGCGGGCGTTTGTGCCTATTGATGGCGATGGGCCTCGGATTCATTTGGTCTCTGCGATTCATATTGCGGACAAGCCCTTTTATGAGAATATGCAGGCATTGCTCGAATCGTACGATTCGGTGTTGTTTGAAGGCGTGAAACCCGCTGGGCTTGATGCGATCGATCCATCGCTTGATAATCAAGCCAAAGCCAACGCGACAACGATTCGGCTTGAGTTGTTGCTGGATCTCGCGGACATGTTCTATCAAACAAACCATCGGCTGCCTGAGAACATGATGGACATGATCGAGCATTCTGATACGCGGATTAGTGCTGTGGTCGAATCGATCCGGGCGGATGGATGGGGGCATCCGATCGGTGTGTCGGTCGAAAAAACGATCAAAGATGGCGAAGTGATGAGGCACACGATCGGGTTTGTTTCGTTAGGCGCGGACAAAGAAAAGGGCGGCGATGGGCTCGATGCGGATATTGCTCGCCACTCAGGCTCTTACACAACAGCCGCGGCAAACAAGCCGACTCCCGATGGCATCCAAACCCTGATGGCCAGGGCGCTTCATGTCGCGTTCCAACTCGATGAGATGGACATGGCCGGGAAAGATTGGATCAACGCGGATATTGATATCAACACGCTTCAAAATCAGCTTGCCGAGATGGGTGAGGACAATGCGATGATCCTGCAGCTGATCGAGGGCAACTCGTTTCAGGCGAAGATGATTGGGTTTGTGCTTAAGTTTATTGAGCGATCGCCGATGATGTCATCGATGATGAARCTCGCGATGATGGACATGCTCKCGCTGMTCGARWCCTCGGACATSATGAGYCAGTTCGGTGYGATCGAAGAGGTGATTCTYMAYGGGCGAAACGAYATTGTGATYGARTATCTCAAGGCCGAGNTTGWWNGCTCATCCTGAGYAYRACGATATWGCGATYTTCTAYGGTGCTGCCCATATGCCCGGCATCGAAGAGGTCATTCTCGGCGAGCTCGGGTACGAGTTCGAATCGAACACTTGGGCGCAAGCGATGACGGTCAATACCAAAGATACAGGGCTATCTCAGGGGCAGATCAAGATGATGCGCAACATGATCAAGAACTCGCTCGAAAAGCAGTTTTAATCCTGGCGCATCGTTTCGATCACACCTGCAAGTTCATCTGCCAGTTCGTTGGCGATCATGCCGCTGGTGGCGTTGTGGTGGGTTGCCCATTGTTCGCCTGCGATGGCGTGCGCCTGTACGCCAATCGCGCAGGCCATGAAGAGGTCAATGTTCTTTTGAGCGATCAGTGACCCGATGACTCCTGCGAGGACATCGCCGGTGCCGCCGACGCTCAGTGCGGAGCATCCGCGATCGCAGACCCAGACGAGGTGCCCGTTGGATACGACGGTGCCTTTGCCCTTGAGTACGACTACGCAGCCGACGCGTTGTGCGATTTCGACGCATGCTTTGATCCGTTCGGGTTGGGTGCCTGCCGGATCGCCGGTGATTGAGAGTGCAGCCATCAATCGTTTGGCTTCGCCGGGGTGCGGGGTCATGACCATCGTCGCGCGGACATCGCGGGTGAAGTCGGGCATCGCAGTGAGCGCGTTGAGTCCGTCGGCATCGACAACGATTGGTACATCTTCTTGGCCGATGAGTCGGGTGACGATCTGTTCGATCTCGTGCCCGGTGCCCATGCCGGGTCCGACGACGACGACCTCGTTTGTGCGCACAAGTTCGTCGATGACGACGGCTGCGCTCGACGGGATGATCGCCCGATCGGCATCGACTTCTAATCCGAACCCGGTGGCGAAGGGTGCGAGTGTGAGGACGGATTCGACGAGGGGCATCGGCACGGCGACTTTGACCAACCCGCACCCGGCGCGGATCGCGCCCATTGCAGCGAGCGCGGGTGCGCCGAGCATGGTGGCAGCGAACTTGTCGTTGTGGTGCATGCCGGCGGAGCCGCCGACGATGGCGACAGATCCGAAGGTGCCCTTGTGGCTATCGGTTGCCCGCTTTGGGAGTTTGACCAATGTATTAACCTGTTGTGCTTCCATGATTGATTATTGTGCGCCAAGCCTGCAACTTCCCTATGATTGGCACATGATCGACACGCATGCCCATCTCACCTTCCCCGACTACGCCGGGCGGATCGACGAAATCCTCGAACACGCTGCGAGTGCGGGCGTCACGGGGGTCATTACGATTGCGACGACGACGGTTGATTCGCACGATGCCCTGCGCGTCGCCAAAGAATATGACAATGTGTGGTGCACTGCGGGCGTGCATCCTTTATACGCGGACAAGGAGCCTCACGATTGGAACGCGATCCGTGAGATCGCCAAGCACGAAAAATGCGTCGCATGGGGCGAGTTGGGCTTGGACAACAAGCATTCTCGCCCGGTCCGATCCATCCAAGACCCGGTTTTGGCGACGCATCTGGCATTTATCGAATCGTGCAAGGCCAACGATGGGATTGATCTGCCGATTGTGATCCATTGCCGAGAAGCATTTGATGATCTGCTCCCGATTCTGCGTGAGACCACGCTCGATCCGTCGCGGTTTGTGTTCCATTGTTTTACGGGCAACACCGATGATGTCCGGGCGGTGCTCGATTTCGGCGCGATGGTCTCGTTTACTGGGGTCGTCACCTACAAGAACGCGAAGGAAGTCGCCGAGGCGGCCAAGTTGGTTCCTGATGATCGGATTATGGTCGAGACGGATTCGCCGTTCCTTGCACCTGATCCCAAGCGAGGCACTCGCCCGTGTGTGCCGGGATACGCTCGGTACACAGCACAGTTTCTCGCAGCTCTGCGTAACACGCCGTTTGAAAAGTTTCATGATCAGATTGACGCGAACACCGAAGCGTTCTTTGGTATCAAAGTTCCTAAGCCAGCTCCAGAAATCATTGCGAATCCTTGCACATGCTAAACCTATCTCCACTCCAATTTGCGACTGTTGACATGGGCGGGTGGTTCCATGATCTTTCGCCATTCTTGGTCAAGTTCACCCCGACCTTCGGCATCCGGTACTACGGGCTTTCGTATGCGCTGGGTTTTACCTTTGCGTTCTTGTTCCTGCGATTCTTAAGCAAACGCAACGCGACGCTTATCCCATACGACCGCATCGGCGATGCGATGATGTACTTGATCGTCGGGACACTCATCGGCGGTCGGCTGTTCTATGTCATCGGATACGAACCATCGCTATTGCTCGATTTCTCAAGCTCCGCACCATGGTGGGGAGTGCTCGCAATAAACAACGGCGGCATGGCGTCCCACGGCGGCATCATTGGATGCGCCGTGGCGTGTTTGCGAATCTCCCGAGGTTTCAAGTCCGAAACCGGCAAGATCGAGGGGCGATGCTCGCCATTGCATATTTTCGATGCGGCGGTCTTGGTCGCGCCGTTCGGGTTGTTCTTCGGACGCATGGCGAACTTTATCAACGGCGAACTTCTCGGAGCAGTGGTATCGAACCCTGGCGAGAAAGCACCATCTTGGGCTGTTCGATATCCGCAAGAGATCACCTCATTGACGGATTCGCAACTCGTCCAAACGCCCGAGCAGATGAATCAGATCATGCAGCTCTCGATGATGCACATGCTCCCGAACGAACAAGATTGGTTCCTCGGGTACAACCGAATGCTCGATCTGATCCAACGCGGTGATGATGGTTTGAAGGCTCAGCTAGATCCTTTGATCGCAGCACGATATCCAACGCAACTCTTCCAAGCCGGGCTTGATGGGTTGTTGGTATTGGCGGTGGTGTGGATTATTGCGATGAAGCCACGCAAGCCGGGTTTGATCGCGGGGGCGTTTGCGATTGTGTATGCGTTGGGTCGTATCCCAATGGATTTGATTCGTCTGCCCGATGCGGGGGTGTCCCAGTTCGGCCCATTGACGCGCGGGCAGACTTACTCGGCGATCACGCTGATTGTGGGTATCGCGTTGGTTGTATACGCGATGCGATCATCGGCGGACAAACTTGGTGGATGGATGATGCCCAAGGTTCAATCTTCTGAGGATTCAGAAGCTTCTTGATCGGATTCTTTTCCGAGCCTTGCGATCCCAACCGTCATTCCAAACCCCAGCACAATCAAAAGCTGCGATCCGATGATTTGTGAGCCGCGGGGTTTGAAGGAATCTTGTTTCCAGTCTTTGGCGTTGTCGGGTGCTTGCATTTCGATCAGGTTTTCTTCGGTGACGAGTTCGCCTTTGATGGTGTCGCCGACGACAGGCAGCACGCCTTCACGGAATGGATAAAGCCCTGCGGGTGCTGCGACGATGAGCCCGAGCAGTACGCCCAGGGTGATGCGTTCGTATTTGTGGAGAACCCATTTAAGGACATTGCTCACGATGGCGACGCCAAGGAGTACGCCGATTCCTACTGGAATGATCACGCCCATCTGGTCGCTGACGCCGGAGACATCACCATCTTTGAGCGCATGCACGGTGTCTTTGATGGCGCCGATGATTGGTTCGTAGAGCCCGAGCAAAAGCAAGAGGAATGCGCCGGAGACTCCGGGGAGGATCATAGCGCTTGCTGCTGCTGCGCCGCCGACAATGAAACCGACGGTGCCTGAGAGTACGAGTCCTTCGCCTCCCATTTCTTGGAGGATGACGAGCCCGCCCATGAACGCGACGCCGGCGATCATGCCGAGGTATGAATCTTTTTTGATCGGTTTGGCCATCGACCACAAAATCGGAATCCCGCCCAAGGTCAACCCGATGAACACGCTGAACATCATCCACCGATGCTCAACGAGTGCCCAGTGGATTGTGCTGGCCAATCCACCGATGGCGATCCCTGCGCCGAGTACAACAGCAACCAACACCAAGATCGTGTTCTTAGAGAATCGAAGGCGTGTTGCGTCAGAGACGGCGTCGATGAAGAGTGTGTAGATGCCGCAGGCGACGAGCATGGTGCCGCCGGAGATTCCCGGTACGAGGTTGGCGAGCCCCATGAGGATGCCACCGAGTCCGCATCGGACGAGTGGGATTCGGGATTCTTTTTGAGTTTCAGTCATGCGGAGCGGCTCTTCTTTCGTATCTCTTAGGCCGGGTGTTCGATTTCTGTCAGCCTGTGTTACAATATCCGGTATCATCGACATAGAGCCCCGCCGATGTCCAGTTGGGCAGGCATATTCCTCGGAGATCGTTTATGGGTATTCAAGTTATTCACACACTATTGATCGTTGTCGCAGCTTTAGGCCTGTCCAACGGCTGTCGATCGGTTCAGCCGTCATCGCTTGTTTCTGCATTGAACACGCAGGTCGTTGCCCGGGCCTCTTCGCCGATGGTGAACGATGATATAGATTCTACACCATCGCGTTGGCCAGCTCGTTGGGGAGACAATCCMGAWCAGCGAGGSACGATTATYGAGTTAGAGCCTGATGCGCCGTTGCGTCCGATCCATCTCTCGCGTCATCATCAGTTCCGGTCGACCGATATTGAGTACGCCGATGCGAATCAGTTGGCTGCGGATATTGGGATCGAAACAGGTTTCAAGTTTAAATCAGAAGCCGGCGGCTCGTTTTTGTTTGTACCGAATCCAGAGAATAAGGTTCATTTGTATGCTGATCCGATCCAAGATGATGGCACACTCAAAGAATCGGACATCCCGGATCTCTCCTTTAAGTTTGTCTCAGCGACAAAGTACGAGCCTGACAAAGTAAGCACGATGGTTGTCGAAAACCAAAAGACTGGGGAGAAGAAAAAATATAATGTGACCATTGCGGGTAAGAAGGAGCCGAAGTTTGTTTCTGGCGAAGACTTTGTCGAACTCCAACGCACTTGGTTTACTTACCGTGATCCAAAGGGGAAAGAGCACAAAGCAGAACCTGTTGGCATGATTGTTCTGCTGCCGGGGATGTTTGGGACTCCTGATGTGATCGTCGATGGGCTTGAAAAATATTGGCATCATCAAGGCTATGGGGTTCTTCGGATGCGTTCGCATCCATCGCGTTTTACCCAGCATGCGATGATGAATGTTGTATCAGGGAATGAAAAATCGGTCGCTCGCAAGGCTGCGGCGATCAACGATGAACGCGTTGCTGAAGGCGCGTATGCGACCAAGGCCGCACTTGATTATGTGATCAATCTTCGCCCAAGCCTTAAAGAGAAGCCGGCGGTTCTTGWGGGTATGTCGGGCGGCGCGATGATGTTGCCAACGGTGTACGCGTATTCGCCCGAAGCCTATGACGGAGCGGTACTCATTGCAGGCGGTGCAGATTTTTTGAAGATTGCGATCGAATCAAACTATAAAACATGGATCGATGCGATGGTCTTTGATTTTAAGGCTGGCAACGAGCAGCCTCGGGACATGAGTGATCTTGGCAAGCCAACCGATGAACAGCTCGAAACCCTTTCGGCGAGTTATCTTAAAAAATCTAAGCTTGATGCATATCACACGGCGACCGAGATGTCGAATATTCCGGTATTGATGCTTCATGCGTCAGCCGACAAAGCGGTTCCTTCGTCATCTGGGCAGCTTCTGTATCAACAACTCGGCCAGCCCGAACGGTGGTCGTATCCGATTGGGCACGAGCTGATCTTTGCGGGTTTACCAACACAGGTCGCTCGGATCGATAAGTGGATCACCAAGCATGTGATTGAGTCGGCTCAAGATTAGCGAGCGAGGCGGTAGCGTTCGATGAGTGTGCCGTGACCGATGAGTTCGTCGCCATCAATACGGACGGCTTTGAGTTCGCCCGTCATGAACGGCGTGTTTCCACTCGCTGGGCCTTGTATCAAGAGTGATTCAAACTCGGCGACAGYGGGCATGTGGCTCACGATCGCGATCGTTTCGAGGTGCTGGTGATCGTTCACAACGCTGAGCATCTCGGAAGTTGCTTGGTCGGCYCCGAGCCGATCGTCGGTGTGCTGATCTTGAGCGAGCGCGTTCCAGATCGCGTTTGCGGTTTCTTGGGCTCGGATATAGGGCGAGGCGATGACCAGTTGGGGTTTGGATTCACAGTTGGCAAGGAACTCGCCGAGGGCTTTGGCTTGCTGGTGCCCTGTCTCGGTGAGTGTGCGGTCTCGATCGCGACCGGTGTTTGATTGATGGTGTGCGTCGCCGTGTCGGATGATGTAGATGAGCATGGGTTAGGTTCCTGAAATCATGAGTCCGAGTGCGTGTCCACTCCACGCAGCGAACAATCCGACAGCGACACTAATCATCACATAGACCATCGCGGTAGCGATTCGTCCGTTGTTCATCAGATCAAGCGTTTCCCAGCCGAAGGATGAGAATGTGGTGAACCCGCCAAGCACGCCGACGATGATCGCGACGCGGAGTGCTTCGTTGCCTTCTTCAGGATCGCCGAGCATTCCCCATGCGAGCCCGATGAGYCCGCAYCCRAGYAGGTTRACSAGYAGSGTSGCRRCSGGGTACATCGAGAGCCAGTGGGGGGTGTCGGCATTGGCTGGTGTGAATCGACCGATGAGTAGCCCAATGGAGTAGCGAAGGGTTGAGCCGATCCCGCCGCCGATGAATACCAGCATGAGCTTGTTCATGTAAGTACCTTAGCAGATTTGGCGGTCGCTTTCCCGGGTGCTGTTGGCCCTGATGCGCTGGCGTGTCGATATGCGGTCACTGCACCAAGAACAATGAATGCTATGGATGCAACACTTCGAAGCCCTTCGTACCCGCCTTTGGCGTTGTGGTAGAGCCACTGCTGGGTTGTGCCGTTGCTCGCCCAGTTCCAGTTGATGACGGTGACGGGGAACGCGACTCCGAGGACAACCAATACAGTCAACGCCGCGGCCCAGATGCCAAGAGATCGCGTGCCAATTCTTGCTGCTCTGCGCGTAGTCAATCCAATAAGCGCCCCGCATACCCAAACCAGAGGAATCAGCCGAACTCGAATGCCGTCGTCCATCATATGGATCATGGAAACGGAAGAGACCCAAACCATTCCGAATCCGATTGCCATCAAAGCCGAGGCGAAGTATCCGCGTACAATCCGAGCTTGGATCGGCGGGGTCGGCTCGATAGCGACTTGCTCGATGGTCGGCTCGCCCAATCCATAGCGTGCAATAATCTCGGCTTTGATTTTTTCTTCGTGCTCGGTTGGGCGCCCAAGATCGATGGTTTCTTTCTTCGATGAATATTCGCCGAGTGAGCCCAGGTATTTACGAGSCGACGATTGGGTGTGGTCGTCCCATTTGAGTCCAAGGGTTTGGTAAATGTGTTCGAGCGTGCCCATGCCGTCGGCCCGCAGATCCTGATACCGCACACGGATGAATCGTTCGCTTTCAATACCCTGCGATTCTCGATCACATTTCCCGAGCGTGTAAGCGTACTCATCTACTATCCGATCTCGCACAGCTTGGACATCTGGCTCATCTTCGAGCAGATGCGCTTTGAGTGAATCATGCAGGCGGACATTCGATTCAATCACAGCTGTCGGTTCGCGGACAAGATGAATGAACTTGACATTGCCCTTGAATAGCCGATCAAGCTCAGCGAYKCGCGCCGTGTGGCTTGGGGTTTTAAGCAGGATGATTCTGGCTTTGTTTCTTCCCCGCGTGAGTTTCCAGATGAACATCGCCATCAGCGATCGCCAGCGATGGAGTTCCATGTCGCTCAATCCATCAAGCCCATGCCAGCGTTTCCAGTCATCCCATTGGCTGGGCCAAATGAATCGCCCAGGGATCGAACTGCACATCCCCCAACTGCTCATCGCAAAGTCGTCCTCGGCTGGCCAATCGGGTCCAAAGCCCACGGAGTCTTGTGGTCGACTGCTCCCCAAGAACGGCACAAGAATAAACCGGATCAATGCCCACCCGATCCAGAACCCCTGCCCTGCCAATGCCTGATACCATCTTGGCGTGATGAGCCGATCATCGCAACTCATCAGATTGTGCAGATGCGTTGTCCCAGATCGATAATACCCGAGGATGACCACCGCTCCAGGTTCATGCTCGATCCGCGGATCGCGTCCAAACTTGAGCCGTCGAACAATGTTGAGCACCAAGCGTTCATGAACGGTGCAGATGGTGCCCACGAAGCTGGTAAAGAGGATGAATCCGAGCCGAAGCCAATAGCGGGGGCGTACACCACCAGATCGAATCAGCATCCGAGCCCAAACATCCAATGGCGCCAGCGCCAACACATGGGCTGTCGGGCGTGCGATGCCTCGGCGGTGCTCTGGTTGTTGGTGCGGGGTATCCATATGGCGTATCTATACAATACGCACATGATCTGGCAATTGATATTGCCTATCTTGCTCCTCCCTGCGCCCCGCGGGGAGGTGTCGAACAAAGTGAGAC